>JAGHSS010000119.1 GCA_018065745.1 Candidatus Neoflavobacterium equi
TATAACTGTAATTGTGTAATTTACGCTACAGCACTTTTTCTAATGTAAAAGGTATCTAAGTGGAACGAAGGTCAAATCTAACAGCATAAAAAATGAAAACAACCTATTTATTCTGCTGTGTTTCGCAGCTACCCAGTGGATATGGTCTCAAAGAATCACGGATAAAGTATTTAATAACGTCATCAAACTGGACGATAGAAATGTAACAGTAAACGAAAAGGATGTTCTCATTGACACCCCCATCAAATCATCAAAAAACACCTTGGTGTTCTATGTTGGCACTGAAAAGATACCCCTTACTTATTTTGTAATAAGCAAACTTTCTTAGATGATCAGAATGAAATTATATTGATTGTTCCAGATTGGGAATACTATAAATTCATCACAGAAAAGGAAAGAAAAACCCCGGGTTTAAGACTTGACCCATACAGAGAACAAAGCATTTTTTATCACATAAAGAGAGGTCACAATACCTACACAAAGGACAGCATTGTGCGTTCTATGGAAGTAAAACCTTTTTTGATAAATTTAAAAACAGATCAGGTTGCTCCTGCAACTTTAAAGTATTATTGGATCAATTACCAACCCAAAGAGTTAAGAGAGGAATATTTGCCTAAAATTTTGCTTCTAAACATGCAATTAAAATGCGATGTTCTTAAAGGAAATTTTAAAGATTATACAAATATCGCAAGAATGAGAACAACTATTGGAGCATATGAGTTGTTAACAACCTATTACACCTTTAAAGATGTCCCTGAAAATAAAAGATTAATGGCACTGAAAGGGCTGCGCACCATTTTTGAAAATGGAAACTCCCCACCTCCACGAATTTATGTTGTAGGTAGCTACTTAACAAACAATTTGAGTTTTGAATAAGGGGTTTGTAAAATGTAAAATTTAATAAGTTTAGGAATTATAATAACTCCTGTTTAATAAAAAAAGGCGATTCAGAGGTGAATCGCCTTTTTATATAGGTTGAATGAATCTGGTTTTATGTTTGGATTATGGCCTGGACAGTTGTGCAGACCTGCGTTAAGGATGGAAGCGGCATCCTTTTGTAAGGAGGCTCTTTTTAGAGCCCCGCACAAAAGATATAGCGAACAGCCTGACGCATTTTTCAAGCGCAGCGATGAAAAATGGGTAACGCCCAAAACATTTGCAGATGCCTCTTATTTTCTGTTAAATACAATTTTGTTTCCAACCGGACGCTTGTTTGATTTAGCCAAGACACCGCACATGTGGAATAACATGCGGGCACCAACGTTTCCATCCCAATCGTCGCTGTCTCCTGGAGCAACTTCAACCAAGTCAAAACCGATGATTTCTTTGTCTGTTGCAGCCAAACGACTCAAAAGGTAAGTGGCTTGCTCAAAAGAAAAACCTCCTGGAACTGGTGTTCCTGTATTTGGACAATACCAAGGGTACATTCCATCAATGTCAAAAGAAATTGTAACTTTTTGAGGTAAAGATTCTATAATAGCATCACATTGATCTTTCCATGTTTTACCTTCAAAAGTCTCTTGTTTCAAATCCATATCTGTGTGAACTAGAACGCGATCTTTTAAGGCAACTTCAGCTTCTTGTTCACAGAAATCACGAATTCCTACTTGTACAATTTTTGAAATCTGAGGGATTTGCAAAGCGTTGTACATAATGGATGCATGGGAATATGTAAAACCTTCATAGGCAATGCGCAAATCCATGTGAGCATCCAAATGCAAGATTCCAAAAGAGTCGTGTTTGGTAGCCAAAGCTTGGTAATATCCAAGTGGCGTGGAGTGATCCCCACCCAAAAGAGCAACTAATTTTCCTTGATCCATCCAGTGCAAAACGCGGTTTTTAACTTCTGCATTCATCGCGGTACAAGCTTTGTTGATTTGATCTAAATCTGCCTGTAAAGCTGGGAAAGTCTCCACATCTTCTCCACTTTCTAAAGCTTCAATGATGGGCTGAGCCATGGCTTTGTACTTGTCAGAATTCTTAGCCCACTGTTCTGGCGCTTCATCCATATACATTCCCAATTTCCATAAATCAGGAAATTCTTGATGCTGTAAATCAACTTGAAAAGAAGCTTCCATCACGGCGTCAGGACCTTCTGATGCTCCTGCACCATAACTTACAGTAACCTCCCAAGGCACGGGAACAATTACAATCTCACTCTCTTCTGCAGTAAATGGTAAACCAAAAACTGTTGCATCTGCTAATCCTGGTTGTGAAGGATCAAAATTTAAAATTTTTTGTTCTTTTGTCGACATTTTTTTAAATAAAGATATTTAGACAAAAATACGAATTTTTAAAATGCGTATGCGGGAATTACCGTGGAAAATGATGTAAATATCTTTGGTTTTATGTTTATAAAATAAACACCTCAAGATAATAATACCTTGAGGTGTTTATATATAAGTAAATGGCATTCCTGTTTTGACTGCCGTTTTTGACTACCTTGTTATTTGTGCTGAATGCAGGATTTTAAAATCACACCAAATGCATACACATCCTCATAAGAGGTGTACAATGGAACAGGCGCCAATCTGATCACGTTGGGCTCTCTCCAATCAACAACCACACCTGCAGCCATCAATTGATGAAACAACGTCTTGCCCTCGCCGTGCAATAAAACAGACAATTGTGAAGCGCGCTCCTGTGGATCTGTTGGGGTGATCACTTCAAAATTACCGCCAACCTCACGAGCAACCTCCTGAAGGATAAAATCCAAATATGCCGTGATCTTGTCGCGCTTCTCAATCAAAACGTCCATTCCAATGCTGGCAAACTGATGTACAGAAGCCAAATATGGCGCTAAAGACAAGACCGGCAAATTGCTGATCTGCCACCCTTCTGCCCCGTGAACCGGGTCAAATGTAGGTTCCATCAAAAAACGTCTTTCCTTGTTGTGACCCCACCAACCAGCAAATCTTGGCAAATTGGAATGGTGGTGTTTTTCGTGAACAAAAATCCCTGAAACACTTCCAGGACCGGCATTCATGTACTTGTAGGAACACCATGAGGCAAAATCAACACCCCATTTATTCAATTCCAAGGCAACATTTCCAGCGGCATGGGCCAAATCCCAACCAACGTATGCTCCCACAGCATGTCCTGCCTTGGTGATGTTTTCCATGTCCATCACCTGACCTGTGTAGTAATTAATTCCACCAATCAATACCAAAGCCGCTTCTGCTCCAACTTCGTGAATCTTGGCTACAATGTCCTCCATTCTGAAGTTGTGCTCCCCTTCCCTGCGCTTCACTTCCACAAGGGCGTCTTTGGGATCAAAACCGTGGTGCTTGATTTGATTTTGTATCAAATATTGATCTGAAGGAAATGCCTTCTCTTCGCAAATAATTTTATATCTTTTTGATGTAGGTCTGTAAAAAGACACCATCAATAAATTCAAATTGACAGACAAGGTATTCATCACCGTCACCTCTGTTGGCTTGGCACCAACTAAGGCACTCAAAGGCTCAGCAAAACGCTCTTGGTAATCCCACCAAGGTTTACTGCCGTGAAAATGACCTTCAACTGCAAGTGTAGCCCAATTGTCCATAATTTCATCAACATAGGTTTTGGCCGTTTTGGGCTGCAATCCCAGTGAATTTCCAGTGAAATAAATAACAGGCTTGTCATTCATTTTTGGAAATATAAATTCAGATTTGTGCTTTGCCAACGGATCTTGTGCATCCATCTGCAATGCAAAATCTAATGAGTTAGTAAAATTCATTATTTAAAGTTAAGTTGTTTACGTACTACTAATGTAATAAAAATCTTAACATATAAAAAAACCCCCAGACAAGCTGGAGGTTTTTTTATATTATTATTGGTATGTAATTAGATAATTAACATAGCATCACCATAAGAATAGAATTTGTATCCTTCTTTGATGGCTTCTTCATAGGCTTTCTTCATTAAATCATGACCCAAAAATGCAGAAATCATCATTAATAAAGTAGATTTTGGCGTGTGGAAATTCGTCACCATACAATCTGCTAAAGAGAAATCATAAGGAGGGAAAATGAATTTATTTGTCCAACCGTCAAAGGCATTCAATGTGCGGTTTGAAGAAACGGAACTTTCCATAGCACGCATAGAAGTAGTACCAATAGCACATACTCTATTTTTCTTAACTTTTGCATTGTTGATGATATCACAAGCCAATTGTGGAATGTGAACTTCTTCAGAATCCATTTTGTGCTTTGATAAATCTTCCACTTCAACCGGGTTGAATGTTCCCAATCCAACGTGTAAAGTTAATTCTGCAAAATCAATCCCTTTAATTTCCAAACGCTTCATCAAGTGTTTAGAGAAATGCAATCCAGCAGTTGGCGCTGCAACAGCTCCTTCTTCCTTAGCATAAATGGTTTGATAACGCTCTGAATCCAACTCTTCTACTGGACGCGTAATGTATTTGGGGATTGGAGTTTCTCCCAATTCCAACAATTTCTCACGAAATTCTTCATATGAACCGTCATAAAGGAAACGCAATGTACGTCCTCTTGAAGTAGTATTGTCAATAACTTCAGCTACTAGAGAATCATCTTCTCCAAAGTAAAGCTTGTTACCGATACGTATTTTTCTAGCTGGATCAACTAAAACGTCCCAAAGACGTTGCTCAGCGTTTAATTCTCTCAATAAAAAAACTTCTATTCTAGCTCCAGTTTTTTCCTTATTACCATACAAACGCGCTGGAAATACCTTGGTGTTATTCAAAACCATTACATCTCCTTCTTCAAAATAATCAATGATGTCTTTGAATAATTTGTGCTCAATTTGTCCCGTTTTCTTGTGTACAACCATCAAACGAGATTCATCTCTGTTTTCTGCAGGGTATTCTGCCAACAATTCTGCTGGTAAAGTAAAATTGAAATTAGATAACTTCATCTGTCAAGTTTTAAAATGTTTGCAAATATACTACCCTGAGATAGGGGATGTCAAGTAAAAGAAGGTTTATTTTCGCCCCATATAAACTTTATAGGCAAAATAATTGATATTTTAACTTTATTTAACTAAAAAGCCGATTTCTGAAAGGTGATTCCAAAAATCCACATAGGATTTTGTAACCACATCTGCGTCGTTTATTTGAATCGGAGAAAGAATTGCAAGGGGCGCAAACGCCATCGCCATACGGTGATCTTGATAGGTGTCCACAGCAATGACATCTGAATGATACACAAAATCCCTGCTGCATGATTTTAAGTGAAAACTGTTGTGGGTAATTTCTACCACGGCTCCAAACTTGGTCAGTTCTGTCTGCAAGGCTACCAAACGGTCTGTCTCTTTAATTTTCAAAGTGTGCAACCCGGTAAAATCACAGGTAATGTGCAAGCCATAACAACTAACCGCAGCGGTTTGTGCAATGTCTGGTGCATGTGTGAAATCAAAATCAAAATGGGTGATGGTAGGTTCTGAAATCTTGGTCAACGTTAGCTGATGGGAACTGAGGTGTGACTGCACACCAAAGGCCTCATAAACGCGAGCCAAAATAGCGTCTGCCTGCAAACTTTCCGCTTTAAATGAACTTAGAGTTAAGTTAGATCCCACCGGAGAAAGTGCTATAATACTGTAAAAATAGGAAGCAGAAGACCAATCTGATTCAACAACCAATTCCTGTGGTTCTACAACCTGATTGGAAGCAATGCTGAGGGTCTGCCCGTTAAAAACACTGTCAATACCCACCTGAGCCAATAGGGATCTGGTCATTTCAATATAAGGTAAGGAAGTGATTTGACCGTTTAAAGTAAGCTCCAAACCATTTTTTGTGGAGTTCCCCACCAACAATAAGGCGCTGACATACTGACTGCTGACTTGAGCATCCAATTGAACTTGGCGCCCACTCAATAATTTTCCAGTGATTTTCAAAGGTGGAAACCCATCATTTCCAGCATATGCAATGTCTGCTCCAAGAGCGCGCAATGCGTCTACTAAAATGGAGATGGGACGCTCTTGCATGCGGGAGGAACCAGTAAGCAACACTTTTGTCCCTGGAGTTGCGGCAAAATATGCGGTTAAAAAACGCATGGCAGTACCCGCATGGTGAATGTCAACAAGCTGGAATTCTTCAGGAGAAGAAGCAGTATTTTGTTTAGAATCACGAACGGTTTGTAATGCACGTTGCATATACATACTGTCGTCAGAATTTGATCCATTAGTTAACGTTACCAAAGGATATAGTGCTTGCAAGAGCAAGGCTCTATTGGTTTCTGATTTACTGCCGCTCAACGCCAGGTTGCCCTCAAGTTGAACTGCTGCTGCAGACAGGATGTAATTCATATATTATTTTAATTTTTCGTTATTGTGGTGACGGTCGTGATCGCGTTTGGTTTTTAAATCCATTTTTTTGTCAAATGCATCTTGTAAATCTACCCCTGTTTGGTTGGCCAAACACAAAACTACAAATACCACGTCAGCAAGCTCTTCACCTAAATCTTTGTTCTTGTCACTTTCTTTTTCAGATTGCTCTCCATATCTGCGCGCAATAATGCGGGCAACCTCACCTACTTCTTCTGTAAGTTGTGCCATATTTGTCAATTCATTGAAATAGCGAACACCGTGATCCTTGATCCAAGTATCAACGTCTAATTGTGCATTTTTTAAATCCATTATTTTTGATTTTTTGTTTTGAAAAGTAGTGGTTTGATTAAACGGTCATATACAAACATGGCCAAGACAAAGAAAACATATTTCCCCAAGACATTGACTACACAGTAGGTTTCTAATGAAGTAATACATGATAAGTCATCAGACATGATCAAGGTTACAATGAGGTAAACCAAGGTATATAACT
>JAGHSS010000292.1 GCA_018065745.1 Candidatus Neoflavobacterium equi
TCTATATGAAAATAGTTTATCACTACTGGTAATCAATTCACATTCCACACATAATTGCTTGTCTGCGACCAAGAAAGTAGCCTTGGATTTAGCCCCATTTACAAGGGATTGGTCAGGAATTCCGTACGGGTTATTTGTATCTGAACCACCCCAGGTCAACCAAAGAACCTGATCTTTATAAGGAGAATTACCTCCTGTGGCATAAGTTGCAGTACCTGCTTCACAGGACTGTGCATTGACGAGAAGTGTTTGTGTCATCGCAAATAACACAAAGCACCACTTCAGCAAAGTTGAAAAAGTAAATTTTTTAATCATGCATACATATATTGAGAGTTGAAGTTTTACATTGAAAATTCCGATTGTTGAATAAAATGCAATGGAACCTCAATTTTGTTTGTAAAAGACTACAAATCTGTAATTTGAGGCGCGAATATATGGCACTTTTACAACATATTAATATAATTATGACAACCATAGCCGATAACACGACGATATCTATTTACTATATATGTAAAATTTTAACAAAATACCATGTTTATATTTACACGCTAAAATTTGAACAAAACATAATTAAAAGCATATCAAACAATACGTAAGGAATCTCACAAATCGTAAAAAATTTTAATACACGATACTAAAAACGCAAAATTCACGTTATATGTGACCTTTTACTACAATTTTGAAAATCACTATCTTTACAACAAAAACACATGAAACTGATATTTGCCTCTAACAACAAAAATAAAATAGCTGAAATACAGAATTTACTAGCTGGTGTATATGAAGTGCTTCCCATGGAAGCCATCGGATGTACTGTTGACATTCCTGAAACAGCAGATACCATTGAAGGCAATGCCCTTTTAAAGGCACAATACATTTGGGAAAACTATCAAATTCCGTGTTTTGCTGACGACAGTGGTTTGGAAGTAGAACACCTTAATGGAGCACCCGGCGTACATTCAGCGCGCTATGGTGGATTGCCTAAAAGTGATAAAAAAAACACACAGAAATTATTAGCTGCATTAGAAGGACAAGAAAATAGAAATGCCAACTTTAAAACAGTGATTGCATTGATCATTGGTGGGGAAACCCACCTTTTTGAGGGAAAGGTATTTGGAAAAATAACAGAAAAACCGTCAGGAAATCAAGGATTTGGGTATGATCCTATATTTATCCCCAACGGTTATACTAAAACATTTGCAGAATTCCAAATGGCAGAGAAGTCCAAAATCAGTCACAGAGGGTTGGCAGTTCAACAGTTAGTGACATTTTTAAAAAGGTAACATTTTGATTATCAAATCACAAGAATAAAATAAAAACCCTGATAAAGTTAGTTTATGTAATTTTTTAGGCGTACATTTGCACTTTATTTAAAAACAACGAATGAATAAATTTGAACAATTAGGATTGAATGAGTCGCTAGTGCTTGCGATCAAAGATCTAGGATTTGAAAATCCGTCTGAGGTACAGGAGAAAGCGATTCCCCTATTATTGGAAAAAGACATTGACATTGTTGCGTTAGCTCAAACAGGGACAGGGAAAACGGCAGCATTTGGCTTTCCACTTATCCAAAAAATTAACGCTGAGAACCGCGGTACTCAAGCATTAATTTTATCGCCTACAAGAGAGTTATGTTTACAGATCACAAATGAGATCAAACTATACTCTAAATACGTTAAGGGATTACACACTGTTGCGGTTTATGGGGGAGCGAGCATTAATGATCAAGCTCGTGACATTAAGAGAGGTGCACAAATTATTGTAGCAACTCCAGGTAGAATGCAAGATATGATTACCAGAAACTTGGTAAACATTGAAAACATTGAATATTGCGTATTGGATGAAGCAGATGAGATGCTTAACATGGGATTCTATGAAGACATCAGATCTATCTTATCTCACACTCCAGACTCTAAAAAAACTTGGTTATTCTCAGCTACTATGCCACAAGAGGTAGCAAGAATTGCAAAAGATTTTATGGACACTCCTACAGAAATTACTGTTGGACACAAAAATCAAGGATCAACAAACGTATCACACGAATTCTATGTAGTAAACGCTCGTGATCGTTACTCTGCTTTAAAACGTTTAGCTGATGTTAATCCTGATATTTTCTCTGTTATTTTCTGTAGAACTAAACGCGATACGCAAGCAGTAGCAGAAAAATTAGTTGAAGATGGTTACAACGCAGCTGCACTTCACGGTGACTTGTCTCAAGCACAACGTGATGGTGTAATGAAATCGTTTAGAGGTAGACAAATCCAAATGCTTGTTGCAACTGATGTAGCAGCACGTGGAATTGATGTTGATGACGTTACTCACGTAATCAATTACCAACTTCCTGATGAAGTTGAAACATATACTCACCGTTCTGGTAGAACTGGACGTGCTGGTAAAACTGGAACTTCTATTGTTATCATTTCTAAAAGTGAAATGCGCAAAATCTCTCAGATTGAGCGTATCATGAAAACTAAATTCATTGAGAAAAACGTTCCTTCAGGAATGGAAATCTGTGAAATTCAGTTGCTTCACTTAGCTAACAAAATTAACGATGTTGCTGTTGACAGTGAAATCGATAATTATTTACCAAAAATTAACGAGGTATTGGCTGAACTTTCTAAAGAAGACTTAGTTAAGAAAATCGTTTCTATGGAATTCAACCGTTTCATTTCTTACTACAGAAAATCTAGAGATTTAACTTCTCAACCTTCTGAAAGAAGAACAGGTGAAGTTCCAACTGACGGTGCAGTTCGCTACTTTGTAAACATTGGTCAACGTGATGATTTTGATTGGATGTCATTGAAAGACTTCTTGCGTGAAACTTTAGAATTAGGTCGTGATGATCTTTTCAAAGTAGACGTGAAAGAAGGATTCTCATTCTTCAATACGGACGCTGAACACGCTGATAAAGTAATGAGCATCTTGAACGGATACGAACACAATGGTAGAAGAATCAACGTTGAAATTTCTAATAACGACGGTGGATCTAACTCAAGAAGAAGAGACCATGGTGGAAGATCTGGTGGTGGTGACAGAAATAGAGGTCCACGCCCAGGCGGAGACAGAAATTTCGCTCCACGTGGTGAAAGAAGCGACAGAGGCGAAAGAAGTGATAGAGGTGAAAGAAGTGACAGAGGTGAAAGCCGCGGTTATGAAAGAAGAGATGATAACAGAGAACCTCGCAACGAAAGACGCGGACCTGCTAGAAGATCTGACAGCTCTACTTCTGCTCCAGCAAGAAGACCTAGAAGAAGCTAAAC
>JAGHSS010000279.1 GCA_018065745.1 Candidatus Neoflavobacterium equi
ATTTAATATAAATCCAAATTCTTCTTTTATCACTTCATTTACCGGCTAGACAATCTCTTTTAAAGGCTAGTCAACAACCTCTTTTTTATCATTAAAACTAATCAACAGCAGCGCAACAATTAAAATTGATGCATATTTCAATTTAAATCTTTTTATATATTATTTAATTCCCCCAATTTGCCAATTCTTCAGCAGACCACAACTCAGGAAAGAAAATCCTGCGTTGGTATTGAGGCAACATGTATTTTTTCCAATCACTACCACCGGTAGCTTCTTTTTTACCAGGAACACTATCAATATATTTCTCAGCAGTTCTGTAATGACCCATTACCCAAGTAATGTTCACAGTCTTGTCATAATAACGCATAGCTTCAATCAAATCACTATTCAATTGATCTTCAACCGGTAATTGCTTGAATTTCCTCCACAGGTTAATGGTGTTGTACTCTTCCATAAAACCAAGAAATTCTTTTTTGTACTTTTTTTCAAACTCATTGATCAAATACGACTTCTCACCCGTTTTGTAATCTTTACCGGCAGCTTGCCAATACAAATGTTCAAACGCGTGATCATAAGGCGTGTTTCTGTCAATAGTCGCTCTGAATCTGTGGTCAATCAAATTAATTAAATCTGTTGACGCAAACTCAACCAATCTGTATTGCGCACTTTGAAAACCACTTGCTGGCGTCAAGGTGTTTCTAAATTTCATGTATTGATCCACTTCCATACCGTCTTTCATAATATCAAAAGACGTAGTCAACATGGTAAAATATCTACTAATACGCATCAACCTTTCTGTAAAGAAAGCTGTGGTTAGTTCTTTAGCATAAGATATCTGTTGTATTTCCCACAAGATCATTTTAAACAACAACTCATTTACTTGATGATACATGATAAAAACCATTTCATCAGGCAGCGTTGTGCGCTGATTTTGCAAACTCAACAAGGCATCCGTATTTATATAATCCCAATAAGTAATGGGCTTAGACCAGAGCAGTCCTTCCAAGTGAACTTCTGTTTTCTGATTTATAGCTCCAAATTTATCATTCAGTTTATCTAATTGTTCTTGTAGGTTTGATTCAGCAATTTTCATTGTGTTATTTTTTTATAGTAAGTGGTTTTTGCAATCCTCTGACTTCAGTGATGGATGCCTTTAAAGAACCAACGGCCAAACTGGCCTTAATTAGTAGGGGAACTTTATTCACATCATCTGAAACCCAAACAGTTAAACTCTCTTTTTCTTTAAACACACGTCCAGATTGCACATAAGGCCTAAAAACCAAAGAGGAAACTTTTCCAAATTTAGTATTTATATCCTCTTTACCTAAGTATTTTAGTTTAAATTTAAATATTTCATTGTCAAAAAACATGTCAATAACTATGGATTCCCCAACCTTCAAACGATCTACATCGGGATGATTTCTCAAATAATAAAAAGAAGATACAATATCCTGAACATTTTCTGGTACATGAGATGTCTTGTCTGTATTGCCCTTTAAATCTTTTACTTGAACTGTATTTTTGGCTTGATTAAAATATCCAACTTGGTTTTTGGTATATCCTCCTTCGTCAATTTTTCTTATATATTCATAAGGTTTATTAGATTCCTTATCAAAATAACTTTGATAATCATCCTTGACGGAAAATAATACTTTAGTTACTCCAACGGTATATCCATCTCCAACAGCATGGAAAACACGTTTCCCATTTCGCGTTGCAGTCTTTAACTCAAGTGTGGCATAACCAGCGTTAACAACGCCATAGTGGATTCTGAATTTAAAAAATTCCCCTTCAGAATAGGCTGACTGAGAAAACATAAAAGAAGAAAAAAATAGTAGTAGAAGTAAATACGCTTGTTTCGTAATTGGTTTTTATAGATCAAATACAATTAATATACCAAACGTCAATATAACAAAAAAACTCAGATAAATGAATATCTGAGTTTTTATGCTATTAACCAACCAAAAAACTATAAATTATGAAAATTTACTTGCTATTCATAAGGCCTACTAACTCCTTATTTTTGCGAGTGCAAATTTACACACATTTTTCATTTTTTATTTATTAAAGTCATGTTTAACTTTTATTTAATAAAAATTAAGCCTAAAAACAGGGTTAACTTAAACTATTGTTAATGAATTGGTCTATTTTGGACTATAAAGTACCTCTTAATTCTTGTTCTCTTTCAATAGATTCAAACAAGGCTTTGAAGTTTCCAGTACCAAATCCTCTTGCTCCCATTCTTTGAATAATTTCAAAAAATAAAGTAGGACGGTCTTCAACTGGCTTCGTGAAAATTTGCAATAAATACCCTTCTTCATCGGCATCAATCATGATTCCCAAGTTCTGAAGTTCTTTAATGTCTTCTTTGAATTTATCCATGTGATCTTTTAGACGCTCTGGAATTGCATCATAATAAGCTTGTGGAGGTGTGCTTAAAAACTCAACTCCTCTTGACTTCATATCTGCAACGGTTTTTAAGATATCATCCGTAGCAACAGCTATGTGTTGGATTCCTTCTCCTTCATAGAAATCCAAGTATTCCTCAACTTGAGAACGTTTTTTACCTTCAGCAGGTTCGTTGATCGGGAATTTAATACGTCCATTTCCATTTGACATTACTTTTGACATCAAAGCAGAATACTCTGTGTTGATTTGTTTGTCGTCAAATGACAAGAAGTTTACAAATCCCATCACATCTTCATACCATTTAACCCAGATGTTCATTTGATTCCAATCCACATTCCCCACCATGTGATCTACATATTTAAGACCTACTGGAGCCGGGTTGTAATCAGATTTCCATTCTTTATATCCTGGCAAAAAGGCACCTGTATAATTTTTGCGCTCCACAAACATGTGAACAGTTTCTCCATAAGTATAGATTCCAGCACGCACTACTTCACCAAATTCATCAGATTCAACTGTTGGCTCCATAAATGATCTTGCACCTCTAGACATTGTTTCTTCATAGGCTTTTCTAGCATCTTCAACCCATAAAGCAGCAATTTTCACACCGTCTCCGTGTTTCTTAACATGTTCTCCAATTGGAGATTCACTGTTTAATGCTGTCGTTAAAACCAATCTAATTTTGTCTTGTACCAAGACATAAGAAGCACGGTCTTTCATTCCAGTTTCCAATCCTGCATAGGCGTGAGATTGAAATCCAAAAGCTGTTTTGTAGAAATGAGCCGCCTGTTTCGCGTTTCCTACATAAAATTCAACATAATCTGTTCCCAAAAGAGGCAAGAAATCTTGTGCTCCTTCAAATATTTTCTCTAATCCGTATTCTACTGATTTTATTTCTGTACTCATGTTCGTTTGTTTATTGTTTATTAAATTTAAAAGAGATGCTACTTATTATTCTAACCAAGAGGTGTAATAAGTTTCATCAGCGATGCCCATGGCATCTTCTGTCAACATCAAAGGTTTGAAGGTATCAACCATTACAGCCAATTCTTCCGTGTCCTTTGCACCAATACTGCGCTCTACTGCTCCTGGGTGCGGTCCGTGTGGAATACCCGCAGGGTGTAGGGAGATATGCCCTGGAGCAATATCATTTCTACTCATAAAGTCACCATCAACATAATACAAAACCTCATCAGAATCAATATTACTGTGGTTGTATGGTGCTGGAATAGCCTGTGGATGATAATCATACAAACGCGGTACAAAAGAACAAATCACAAAAGCGTCTGTTTCAAAAGTTTGATGTACCGGTGGCGGTTGATGAATTCTACCTGTAATTGGTTCAAAGTCGTGGATAGACAAGGCATAAGGATAATTGAAACCATCATATCCTACCACATCAAAAGGATGCGTAGCATAGATCATATCAAAAATTTCATCCTTCTTTCTAACTTTAATCAAAAACTCTCCTTTTTCATCATAGGTTTCCAAGGCTTCAGGTCTGCGAATATCGCGTTCACAATAGGGCGCGTGTTCCAACAATTGACCAAACCAGTTTCTATAGCGTTTTGGAGTGTAAATTGGTCTTCTTGACTCTACAATAAACAACCTGTTTTCATCTGTATTGAAATTGATTTTATATATAATCCCACGTGGAATGATCAAATAATCTCCATACTTGAAATCAATATTCCCCAACATGGTTCTCAATGTTCCAGATCCTTTGTGAATGAAAATCATTTCATCAGCATCTGTATTCTTGTAGTAATAATCTTGCGTTCTGTTGGTTGGCGCAGCCAAAACAATGGAACAATCTGCGTTGGTCAATACAATTTTGCGGCTTTCCAACAAATCAGCTTCTGGCTTGATATTGAATCCGCGAAGGCGATACGATTGAATGTTATTTTCTTTCGCAATCTTTGGTTTTATACTGTATTGTCTTTCAATTCGCTTTACCTGTGTTGGCCTATGTTCGTGGTAAGAGTTTGTTGACATCCCATCAAACCCTACCGTTCCAAAAAGCTGCTCATAGTATAAATCTCCATTCTCTTTTCTGAAAATGGTATGGCGTTTTGAAGGTATTTTTCCTAATTTATGATAGAATGGCATAGTAGATTCTTTAATAGTTTTCTTTATATGATAGCGCATCAAAACACACTCATTCTGGATTCCTTTTGATAAGGAATTTTAAATGTGCTAATAAATCTGCATATTGGTTGTTCATATACTACAAATATGATATTTTATTGCATTAACTACAAATAAAAAATCCTAAAAAACAATTGGCTCGCAATGTTTTTTAGGATTTATTTGTGCATACTGAAATTTTAATACTAATAATTTTTCAGCTGTATAAATTATTTTGATTTTTAAAACCAAAAGCCAAAACTGACCATCGTGAAATGATCCTTGGTATCTGGTGACCAACTGTGCTTAATTTCTATAGGACCAACCATAGTTTGTACCCCATATCCCAAGGCATAGCCGGTATATGTTGGCTTTGAAATCCACTTGGTAGATCCAAACAATTGGTTGCCCATATTGGCATAATTGGCAGAAAAATTCACGTGATGTTTTTTGAATAACTCATAGTCTAAAGTAAAGAGCGTTTTGATGTAATCACTAGAGACTAAAGAGGCATAATTGTAGCCATAAAAATGTCTGATGTTGCTTGTTTGAGCAAATCCATTCCCTCCAAGAGCGTAGTCAAAAAAGGGCAAATTGTGGGGGCCAATACTCATACCAACCTCAACTTGCGCTTGCCCCGTCAACCGATCTATGAAGGTTGTCGCTATACCCGCTTCTCCTTTTAACAGCGAAAAATTGTCAAACTTGCCGGTATAATCACTAGAAAAGACGTGATTTTTATACTCAAAATTTAAAAACTGTCCGTGTTTTGGAAAGTACTTATTGTCGTAAGTATCAATTTTGAAAAACCCAAATACGGAATAGTAAAAGCTGCGCTCCAGGTCACGTTTATAATTGTCAATGGACTCTGTATATAAATTCAGAAACTTTTGCTCAACACCTACCCCAATCAGATAGCGTTGTCTAAACACTGTTTGAACATAAAATTGATTGATGATGTCAACATATTTGTAATTCAAATTTTCAGGAACATTTTCATAACCAGGCAAGATACTCAGGTCATAATTCATATTTCTTGTAAAATTGACCAACTTAGAGGTTAAACCATAACTCCAAAAGAATCCATTGTCTATGTAGTAGTTTAGATTGTATCTAAAATTATCTCCTAATATCACATCTAAAGAGGCCACGTCATTTTTGTAAAACAACTTTTTCTGTGTAACATTGGCAAGTACCGCACTTTTGAACAAAGGATCAAAGTGTATCCCAAATTTTAAATACCGGTCAATTGCGTTTTCTTTTAAGGTCAATATGAAATCCGTCTTTTCTGGTTCCAATGCATTTTGACGGAATGCATAGGATATATTTTCAAAGTTTTGGGTGGCATTCAAATTGGCGATTCCGTAATCTAAATCTTCAAATGAAATTTTGGCATTTCCTTTAAAATGCAATTTACCCAAAACGTATTGTCTGTTGTAATTCTTCAAATCATCCTGGTTGATAACAACCTCTCCGATGGAAATTTTTCCTGCTAGCGGTTTCACTGGAGGTCTAACAATGGAATCACTGCTAATACCCCCTAAGATTTTTATTTGTTCTAATACACGCATCGCTGCCTGTCTTCCCTTTTCAATGATTTCATCTCCCTGTTCAAAAGAAATAACAGAATACCCTTTAATGGCCGGTTTGATGTAAACATCTGTCAATTCACGTTTGTTGTTCATTTGGTCAATCATGGGGAAATTACTGATTTGAAGCAACACTCCTGTCGCGCCTCCCAATTCTTCCCTTGATTTCAAGTCGTCTTGAACATCCACACCAATTATGATATCTGCCCCCATCTGCTTGACATGTTCCACGGGATAGTTGTTCACCACTCCTCCGTCAATTAATATGCGATTGTTTATCTCAACTGGTGCAAACAAGGAAGGAAATGCCCCACTTGCAATAATGGACTGAGACAAATTCCCACGGTCCAGGATTACTTCTTGCCCCGTTTCAACGCAGGTTGCCACACAGGCAAATGGAATGGGAAGTTGATTAAAATCGTGAATTTCTTTAACGTGATAGGTCAACCTGCTCAACAGATTGTAATTGTACATCCCTCTTGAAAGTGCTTGAGGAACACCAATTTTAAAACGATCAAAAGGAAGCTGTAAAGCATAAATTTCATCGTTTCGCTTTTCATAGAAACTTTTAGATATTCTGGGAATATAATCTTGAACCAGCGCATCACTGTCTACATTTTTGAAAATGCTGTCCAATTGATGTGCGTTATAGCCACTGGCATACAAACCACCAATGATGGCTCCCATACTGGTTCCACCAATGTATGAAATTTCTATCCCTTCTTCTTCCAACACCTTTAAAACCCCAATATGTGCTAATCCCTTAGCACCACCTCCACTCAGTACCAAACCGATTTTTGGTTTATACTGTTTTTCATCCTTATTTACCTGAGAATAAAGCGTCAAGAAACTTAAAAAAAACACACATACAAGCGTATATTTCATCTACTTATTTATTTTGAATAAAAATCAACTATTTTTTTTGCTCTAGCCAAACCTATGACGGGCTTTAATTCCTCTAAGGTAGCTGTTTTTATTTTCTTTAACGTTTTAAAATGACTCAATAAAGTCACCATCGTTTTTTCTCCTACTCCAGGAATCGTTTCCAACTCACTGTTTAATGCAGAACTACTTCTTTTATTTCTGTGAAACGTGATCCCAAAACGGTGGGCTTCATTTCTGATGTGTTGGATGACTTTTAAAGATTCTGACTTTTTATCTAAGTACAGCGGCACTGAATCTCCGGGATAAAAAATCTCTTCCAAACGTTTGGCAATCCCAATGATGGCCACCTTTCCACGCAAGCCCAAATCATCAATGCTCTTTAAAGCAGAAGACAATTGACCTTTCCCTCCATCAATCACAATGAGCTGAGGCAACGACTGTCCTTCATCCAACATGCGCTTATACCTTCTGTAAACCACTTCTTCCATAGAGGCAAAGTCATTTGGTCCTTCAACGGTTTTGATATTAAAATGTCTGTAATCTTTTTTAAATGGTTTCCCATCTCTGAAAACCACACAGGCTGCCACAGGGTTGGTTCCTTGAATGTTGGAGTTATCAAAACACTCAATGTGTCTTGGTTCCACTTGAAGGCGCAAATCCTTCATCATCTGGGACATAATTCTGTTGGTGTGTCTTTCTGGATCCACAATTTTAATTTGTTTCAATTGGTCCAGTCTGTAAAATTTGGCATTGCGTTCTGACAGATCCAGAATTTGTTTCTTATCTCCTAACTTAGGCACTGTAATTCTGATGTGTTCTCCCAAATCCACTTCAAAAGGAACAATAATCTCTTTAGCTGTCAAATTAAAACGCTCTCTGATTTCAATAATCGCCAATTCCAGCAATTCTTGATCTGTCTCGTCCATTTTTTTCTTGAGCTCCATGGTGTGTGATCTCACAATAGCCCCATGAGAAATTTGTAAAAAGTTCACATAGGCAACTACCTCATCAGAAATGATTGAAAAAACGTCAATATTGGTAATCTTTGGATTTAATATCGTAGACTTAGATTGGTAATTTTCCAAAACTTTGATCTTGTCTTTGATGCGTTGTGCCTCTTCAAATTTTAGCTCTTCAGCCAATTCTTGCATGTGAATCTTAAAGGATTTTAAACTCTCTTTAAAATTCCCTTTCAAGATACTTTTTATTGCTTGAACCTGTTCCATATAATAGGATTCTGATACAAAACCCTCACAAGGACCTTTACAGTTCCCGATGTGGTATTCCAAGCAAACTTTAAACTTCCCGGCATCAATATTGCTCTTGCTCAGATCATAAGAACAGGTGCGCAAGGGATACAATTCTTTGATTAGATCCATCAGGGTGTGAACCGTTCTAAAACTGGTGTAAGGACCAAAGTATTCTGAACCGTCTTTCACCATATTTCTGGTGACAAAAACTTTTGGAAAACGCTCATTTTTAACGCAGATCCACGGGTATGTTTTGTCGTCTTTTAAAAGGATGTTATATCTGGGTTGTAACTTTTTAATCAGGTTATTTTCCAACAATAGCGCATCTGTCTCTGTGGGTACAACAATGTGTTTGATGGTGACAATTTTGCGCACCAACACATTTGTTCTCTTAACATCGTGCACTTTGTTAAAGTATGAAGAAACTCTTTTCTTTAAATTTTTTGCCTTGCCGACATACAAGATTTTCCCTTCTTTATCATAATATTGATAAACACCAGGGGAATCTGGCAACGTTTGTACTTGGAGTTCTATAGGCGACATAGGCATGATTCGTTATATTTTTCTTCAAATTTACAAAATTCAATCAATCAATTAAATTTGGTTGTATATTTAGATTCTTAAAGCAGCATACAATGGACAGATCTGACGGAATTAAAATTTTCACTGAGTTCGTATATCCTGGTGAACAAAAAATAGTAGAGGTTACCGTGGCGCAATTACACACAATGACGCCATTGAAAATCCCCATTTTTGTCAACAGATCCACAACGCCTGGTCCCGTAGTTATGTTTAGTGCAGGTATGCATGGGGACGAAATAAATGGAATTGATATTGTGAGAGAATTGATTGCTCAGAACATCAACATTCCAAAAATTGGTACTATTATATGCGTTCCATTGATTAACATCTTGAGTTTCATCAACAAATCTAGGGTTTTTCCAGACGGACGTGATTTGAATAGACTTTTTCCTGGAAGCGCTGACGGATCATTAGCCAGCAGATTTGCTTACTTTATAACGAAAGAAATCGTTCCAATAGTGGATTATGTGGTTGATTTTCACACTGGAGGTGGAAAACGCTTTAACGTGGCTCAAATCAGAGTGGCTCCAGATCAACTTGAACTGATGGATCTGGCAGCAGAATTCAACGCACCCTTTACCGTGATGACTCAGAACATTGAAGGATCCTTTAGATCCATCTGCAAGGAAAACGGTGTCAAAATGCTGTTGTTTGAAGGTGGGATGTCACTGAATTTAAATCAAGAGATTACCACTATTGGCGTGGAAGGATCCAAAAGGTTACTACAACATCTGGGCATGGCTTCAGATCACGTAATCCCCTCAGCCCCTACATACACCAACAAAATAATACACAAAACCACTTGGCTGAGAACCAATCACTCCGGCTTGTTTAAAACCTTTGTAGAAGTGGGAGAATACATATCCATTGGACAAAAAATCGCTACGGTTTATGATCCCTTTGGACAATATGAATATGATGAAATTGCAAAAAAAGAAGGATATTTAATAAATGTGAACCATACTTCTTTGGTATACCAAGGAGATGCGATATTTAATATCTCAAAAGAACACAAACATGAATAAAACTGAAATTAGACGCTATTACAAAGACTTGAGAAGGGAATTGACGGAAGAAATGATAGAGGACTTGAGCTTTGAGATTGCAAATCAACTCTTAAAACTACCCATTTGGGACTTTATAAACTACCATTTATTTCTTCCCATTAAAACTCAAAATGAAGTAAATACAGAATTTATACTTCAGATCTTGTTAGGAAAAGATAAAAACACCATCATTTCAAAATCAAATTTTGAAACCTTTGAAATGACACATTACATATTAACGGACAGTACCATATTGAAAAACAACGCATATGGCATTCCAGAACCTACCAATGCAATTGAGGTGGGCACAACCCCAATTGAAGTTGTATTTGTACCCCTCTTGGCATTTGATGTCTATGGCAATAGGGTTGGTTATGGCAAAGGATTCTATGATCGCTTCCTCAAAACGTGCAAACCTGATGTTTTAAAGATAGGATTGTCTTTTTTTGAAGCCACACAAGAACATATTGAAAGTGGAATTGACGATGTTAGATTGGATATGTGCATCACACCAAAAGGAGTATATC
>JAGHSS010000294.1 GCA_018065745.1 Candidatus Neoflavobacterium equi
GATTTGTATCGAGCAATATTAGCAAATTCTTATAAAATTAACAAGTATTTAACGTTTAAGTTTTTCCTTATGATATACATTTATTACGCGTTTACCCTTATCCTAGTGATTAGTAGCCTTTTACCGCTGATACAAAATCAATTTTGGTTCTTTAGAATCTTTGATTTTGCCAAGGTTCAAATCATGATTTTACAGGTTATATTGTTTGTCGTTGGATTTTTCATCGTCCTGCCACAAAAAATATTTTTAACTATTCAACTGGTATTGGTTGCGTGTATCATCTATGAAATTGCTCTTTTGTATAAATACACACCTTTGTATAAACTCCCCAAAATATCCAAAACAAACAGAGCATCAGAAAGCATTGACATCATCTCTGCGAATGTATTTCAATTCAACACGAAATTTCAAAACTTCATCCAGCTGATTGAACAAGAGCAACCAGATATATTCATCACCATGGAATCAAACCAAGCTTGGGATGATGCCATGAAGGTATTGGAAAAAACATATCCACATTTTGTAAAAATACCTTTGGAAAACACCTACGGCATACACCTGTACTCTTTACATCCTTTTACAGAACAAAAAGTACATTACTTTATCGCAGATGACATTCCGTCCATACAAGTCACATTGAAAACAAAAAACGGCATTTCTTATGACGTCTTTGCGGTTCATCCGCCACCTCCAAGCCCAACAGAAGAAGCAACGTCAAAAGAACGAGATGGTGAGTTACTCGCGGTTGCAAAAAAAATTAGGGAGGAACAGCGAATTGGAGTGGTTATTGGAGATTTCAACAATGTTGCCTGGGGGAAATCTTCTGTTTTATTCAGAAAAACGTCAGAAATGATAGATCCAAGAATTGGACGCGGCTTAATTTCAACCTTTCACGCAAAATACAAATTACTGCGTTTTCCAATTGATCAAATGTATCACGACACTTCCATATTTGTTGAGGATATTAAAGCACTACCCAATATCGGTTCTGACCACCTTCCCCTGTATTGTAAATTCTATATAGACCCTAAAAATGAAGCTCAGGAAGACGAAATTGAAACCTTAGAAGCAGGTGACTTAAAAGAAGTAGATGAACTCATTCAAGCAGGTAAAGAGGAAGAGAGCGACAGAGAAACCGTGGTAACAGAATAATTAGCACTTTAAAATCATTTTCAAAACAGATTCCCTATCTTTGTCAAAAGAATTATTTTATATTATGCAACACATCATAGACCGTTTTATCAGTTATGTAACTGTGGACACAGAATCTGATCCAAATTCAGAAACTACGCCAAGTACTTCTAAACAATGGGATTTAGCAAATAAATTAGTTGAAGAATTAAAAGCCATTGGACTTCAAGATGTTTCCATTGACGACAAATCATATATTCAAGCAACACTTCCAAGCAATTTAGATTATCAAGTGCCAACCATTGGATTTGTATCTCACTTTGATACTTCTCCAGATTTTACGGGTGCGAATGTAAAACCACAAATAGTTCCAAACTACGACGGTAAAGACATCGTTTTGAACAAAGAGTTAAACGTTGTTTTATCTCCAAGTTACTTTGACGACTTGAAACAATATGTTGGTCAAACATTGATTACTACAGACGGTACAACCCTTCTTGGTGCAGATGACAAAGCAGGTATTACAGAAATTGTAACTGCAATGGAATTCTTGATCAAAAACCCACAAATCAAACACGGAACCATCAAAGTTGGATTTACACCAGATGAAGAAATTGGTCGTGGTGCAGACTTCTTTGACGTGGAGCGTTTTGGATGTGAATGGGCTTACACAATGGACGGAAGTCAAATTGGTGAATTAGAATATGAAAATTTCAACGCTGCTGGAGTTAAATTGACTTTCAAAGGAAAATCAGTACACCCTGGATATGCTAAAGGAAAAATGATAAATTCCATGCTTTTGGCTAACAAATTTATCTGTAAGTTACCTAAGAAAGAAGTGCCAGAAAAAACTTCAGGATATGAAGGTTTCTATCATTTAAATCATTTTGAAGGATCAATTGAAGAGACTAAAGTTCAATTAATCATTCGTGATTTTGATAGTAAAAATTACAAAAAACGCAAAAAGACCGTTGAGAAAATGGTTGAGAAGATCAACAAAAAATACGCTAAGAAATTTGGTGAAAACATTGTTGATTTAGTGATTACTGACCAATATTTCAATATGAAAGAAAAGGTAAAACCAGTAAAACACATTGTGGATATTGCAGAACAAGCAATGAAAGAATTAAACATCAAACCTTTGATTAAACCAATTCGCGGTGGAACAGACGGTTCAAGATTATCTTTTATGGGATTACCTTGTCCAAACATTTTTGCTGGAGGTCACAACTTCCACGGTAAATATGAATATGTTCCTGTAGAAAGTATGGTAAAAGCGACAGAAGTGATTGTAAAAATTGCTGAACTAACCGCTTTGAAATACAAAAAATAATTAAAAGGAGTACACATAAAAAAAGGAACGCTAAATCATTAGCGTTCCTTTTTTTTTTATGCTGTAAAAAGTTTGATTAAGCTTTAACTTCTTTTCTATTTTTCAAAGCCATAGTCAAGTCTAAAGAGATTGCATTGCGTTCAAATAACATTTTACCAGCCATTGTTTCTAAAACCACTGTAGCATCGTTAATATCTGCAACCTTACCGTGAATACCAGATTTAGTAATCACTTTGTCTCCAACTTTTAAAGTACTTTCAAATTCTTTTTCGCTTTTCGCTTTTTTCTGTTGTGGTCTGATCATTAAGAAATAAACAACCACAAACATCAATATAATAGGCAAAAACTGTGTAATATTTTCCATAATTTTTTAGGTATAGTTGACCCTGTTTAATCAAGATCTTTTTTCAACGTTACGTATTAAGACTTAACGTTTGCTTTAATTTTCAATTGGTGTGTTCCTTCAGCAGTATTAGCAGTTACAGTAACTGTTTTTTCTTGCATACCTGGTTTACCAGTAGAGTCAAATGAAACTTCCATTTTAGCACTTTCTCCTGGTTTGATTGGTTGTTCTGGTTTTTTAGGAACCGTACATCCACAACTTCCAGTTGCACTCATGATTACTAAATCTACATCACCTGTATTTTTAATTTCAAATTCTCCTTTAGCTATATCTCCAATTTTGATATCTCCAAATTCAATAACCTCTTTATCAAATGCCATTTTAGCTTGTCCAGCCACTGCATTATTTACATCAGAACCTGCGTTGTATTCTTCCGTAGTTTCTAATTTTTGAGCTTCTGTAGCAGTAGTAGTTGCTGCGTTATCGTCAAATTTAGCAGCTGCATTATCTTTACAAGAAACAGTACAAAGTGCTGTAGATAAAGC
>JAGHSS010000022.1 GCA_018065745.1 Candidatus Neoflavobacterium equi
CTATGAAAAAACTTTTTTTAAGTATTCTATTCGTAATGCAAGTGTTATTTGTGTGGGCACAACAAAAGCCAGCAGTACTTGGTACTGTGGTGGAATCCAAAACGCAAAAACCACTACGAAATGTAGTAGCTACAGTACTGAGTACAAATCAGTCAGTTGTTACAGATGCGAATGGAGTATTCAAAATTTTAGAAGTGTCTGAGGGAACACATTCTATTCAAATCCAAACAGGTGGTTTTGTACCACAAACGGTAAAAATCAATCACGTTTCTGGAGAAACAACTCAAATGGGTACCATCGTTCTTGAAGAAGACATGATGTCAGAACTTCAATTGAGTTTAATCACAATTACAGAAAGTGATTTAGGAGATGACAACTCAGGATCAGAAAGTACATCTGGATTGCTACAAGCGTCAAGAGATACTTATCAGCAAGTTGCTGCTTTTAACTGGGGACAAGCAAGATTTAGAATTCGCGGTCTTGACAATGAGTACGGAACAACGATGATCAACGGGATCACTATGAACAAAATCTACGACGGTCGTCCACAATGGAGCAACTGGGGTGGATTGAATGACGCGACAAGAAACCAAGAATTCACAATGGGATCTAAAGCTTCTGATTATACTTTTGGAAATATTTTAGGGACACAAGAAATTAATACCAGAGCTTCACATTACCGTGCAGGTAGTAGAATTTCATTTTCAGGAACAAACACCAACTACAACTGGAGAGCTATGGGAACGCACTCTTCTGGATTGAACAAAAAAGGTTGGGCATATGTAGTTTCTGCATCTAGACGTTTTGCAGATGAAGGTCACTTTGATGGTACTGATTATGCATCTGTATCAATGTTTGCTGCTGTTGAGAAAAAAATCAATGAGAAACACTCCTTGAACTTTACTTCAATCATGGCACAAAACAGCAGAGGTAAAAACAGTCCATTAACTCAAGAACAAATTGATTTAAAAGGATCAAAATACAACACATATTGGGGATGGCAAGATGGAGACAAGAGAAATGCTCGTGACAAAGACATCTTGGAGCCAATCAATATGTTGAGTCACTATTGGAAAATTAGTGAGTACACCACGTTAAATACAAACGTTGCATACCAAACTGGATCAATCGGAAACAGTAGATTAGACTACCAAAACGCATCAAATCCAGATCCAACATACTACAAAAACTTACCAAGTTACTTCTTGAATTTACATGATGGTAACATCTGGACACCAAACTATGCTGGTGCTGAACAAGCAAGAACAAACTTCTTAAACAACAGCCAAATTGATTGGGCTGCGATGTATACTGCCAACCAAAATTCTAAAAACGGAAATGCGGTTTATGCACTTTATGAAGACAGAACAGATGATAAATTATTCTCTGCAAACACCATCTTCACTACAGAAATTGGAAAAAGAGTTGTATTCAATTCTTCTGTTAACTACAGAAAATTAAGCTCTCACAATTTCCAAAACTTAACTGACCTTTTGGGAGGAGCTTATTATTTAGATATTGATCCTTTCTACTACCAAGATCAACAACAATCTGATTTGAACAATCCAAACAGACAAATCAAAGAAGGAGATACTTATGGATACAACTACAAATTGTATGCTGATGTTTTGGATGCGTTCACGCAGTTTAAATTCAGATTCAAAAAATTAGATTTCTATTTATCTCAACACTACTCTTTTTCTGGTTACCAAAGAGATGGTTTGTACAGAAATGGAATCTATGCTAACAATTCTTACGGAAAATCAAGTAAAGAACAATTTGACAACTTTGGTTTCAAAGGAGGATTGAACTACAGAATTACAGGAAATCACATTTTAGAAGCAAATGGTTTATACATGACCAAAGCACCTAACATGAGAAATACTTTTGCAAACGCACGTTTGAACAACAACATTACACCAGATTTGGAAAGCGAAACTATTTATGGTGGAGACTTGAGTTATGTTTTGAGAACTCCTAAAGTAAAAGCTAGAATTTCTGGTTTCTACAACCAAGTGGAAGATGCTACTAAAATTGCATTCTACTATGCTGAGAGTTTAGGTACAGAAGATTCTGGAGACACAGACTCTTTCATCAGTGAATTGTTAACAGGAGTGGACAAGAGAAATGTTGGTGCTGAATTAGGTATTGAATACCAAATTACTTCAACATTGAAATTTACAGGTGCTGCGTCTTACGGTGATTACACATATTCAGACAATGGAAATGTAAAATACAACGACGACAATTTAGCATCTGAAGGAAAAGCATCAATTGTTGACCTTGGAAAAGCATACATCAAAAACTACAAACAAGGTGGAATTCCTCAACAAGCTTACTCTGTTGGATTGGAATACAGAAGCCCAAAATACTGGTGGATTGGTGCTAATGCAAACTACTTAGACGGTATGTACATTGATCCATCTGCGATCATGAGAACGAATAACTTTGTGACTGATAAGGATACTCAAGCTGGTTATGCTGGAATGTCTGAAGAATCATTAAGAAGTGTATTAAAACAAGAAAAATTAGACAGTTTCACATTGGTTAACGTTCAAGGAGGTAAATCTTGGAGAACTTCACCTAAAAACAGAAACACCATTGGATTCTTTGCTTCTGTAAATAACGTTTTTGATGTAACATACAAAACAGGTGGTTTTGAACAATCAAGAAAAGCTACTTATAGAGACATCCAACAAGATATGGTTTCTGGAACTAGAAGTTTTGGTAACAAATACTTCTTTGGATACGGAAGAACATTCTTTGTAAACATTTACTATAACTTCTAATTAAGAGCATCACATGAAAAAATATTTAATAAAAACGCTTTTCCTTGCTCTAGCAACAACAGCTATTGTAAGTTGTACAAAAGATGATGACTTTGTAACGCCTTCTTTTAAAGAAGTATTTTACATTGGAGACTTTGAAGATCACAGATATGGATCTGGAAGTACAGATGTCAATGTGGATATTGAAGGAACAATCAATGTTAACCTTGAAAAAACCATCAAAACTTACAGTACTACAAATCCTGGTGAAGTCATCAGTGAAAGAGAGAGAACGTCAGATTACAGATGGAATGTTAGAAGATTTAGCAACAACAATTATACATGCAATTTTCTTCTTTCTACAGTGAAAATGGATCAGATGACGACGTTTGGTACATCTTGCCAGCTGCAAAGTTAACGGCAAATGAAATATTGAATTTAAGCTTTGTATCTCAATACAGATACCTTGCTGGAACAATGCCTGTTTCAGTTGTTTACTCTTCAAATTTTGACGGAACTACTGCAGGTATTACTGCAGCAGAATGGACAGAATTGGAATACAACAAACCAACTGTTCCAGAAGTTTATGTTGGAAGTGGATCTTTAGCAATCACAAACAGCTCAACACAAACTAAAGACTTTTACATTGCATTCAGATACAAAGGTTCTAAACGTTTGAATAACACAACAACAATTCAAATTGATAAAATTTTATTAAGCAAATAAGAACAGCAGATGAAAAATATATATAAATATGCATTTATGGCAGTTCTTTCCTTATCCTTGGTGAACTGTTCAAATGGAGATGATTATGGAACACCAGCATCATTGAAAGATTGTGTTACATGGGAAACAAACACTTCCATTAATGACTTACACAATGCAAGAACAGATGCGTTCTACAGTCCTACAAAAGACAGTATTTTTGAAGGATATGTTGTATCAAGTGATGAAGGAGGTAACTTTTACAAATTGATCTCATTAGTATCTCTTGACAATACCAAAGGAATGTCTATAGCTGTTGATGAGTACAACTTATACACCAAATTTGAACCGGGAAGAAAAGTGTTTATCAACTTGAAAAACATGGACTTTCAAAAAGCAGGATCATTTACTGTTGGTTTAAATGCAGGACAGGTATACGAATCTACAAGTGGACCAAGAATTGGAAGAATTCCAATGGTTTACTTAAAAGAAGTAATGGTTGCGTCATGTGACAAAGTAAATGAAGAGCGTTTGGTAAAACACCTGACCATCAACGAAGCTAAAAACGATGCTTACTTAAATCAATTGATTGAGTTTGACGCAGTTCAGTTTGCTGATTCTTCTTTAGGAACAACATATTTTAGTGCTGAAATGAGTGGTGCTTCTGCTTCTGCTACAGATCACAGAATTACTGATAGATCAGGAAGTGAGTTGATTGTACGTGTAAGTAGTTATTCAAAATTTGCGAAAGACGCTATCCCAACAGGAAGTGGTAAAGTTCGCGGTGTAATGACTAAATACAACGGGAATTACCAATTCATGTTGAGAACAATTGAAGACGTTAAAATTACAGACGGTAGAATTGATGAAACAGTTTACTTGAATAGTGTAAATGAAACATTTGAATCTTTTGCTGTAAACAACGCGGTTTTTGTTGACTATAAAAATCAACCAATCCAAGGTGGAAGAACTTGGCAAGTAAAATCATTCTCAAACAACAAATACATTCAATTGAGTGGTTTTGCTAATAATGCAGTAGTACCTGCGCATACTTATTTTGCAATACCAGTTAATTTTGATACTGTTTCAACACTTGAATTCAGTTCATTATTTGGTTTTGACAATGGTAACCCAATCAAAGTTTATTATACAAATGACTTTATTCCTGGAAATTTAGCATCTGCTAATAAAGTAGACATTACTTCAAACTTCACGTTTGTTGCTGGTCCATCTACAACTTATGCATCTGTTTTCACTCCAAGTGGGCGTTACACATTCCCAACATCATTGAGCGGTAACGGTTATGTTATTTTTGAATACAATAACATTGACCAACCAACCATATCATCAACAGTTCAATTGGACAATATTAAAATCCAATAACAACCTGTTGTTAAACCACAAAAAAGGCTGCCTTATGGGCAGCCTTTTTTTTTGGAAGTACCTGTTTATAAAATCAACTATCACCTCTTAAATCGTGTTTAAAGCATAAAAAAAGGCCACCTTTTCAGGTGGCCTTTAACTTTTATCAAGTATTACTTCATCAAGTATTACTTCTTCATGATAACAAACTCAGAACGTCTATTTTCTGCATGTTCTGCATCTGTACAGTTTGCTCCACAAGTTACCTTAGGTTCGCTTTCTCCATATCCCTTACCAGAGATGCGGTCTTTGCTAATTCCTTTAGATATGATGTATTGAACCGTTGATTTAGATCTCAAATCAGACAAACGCATATTGTATGCATCCGTACCTTCTGAATCTGTATGTGCTTTAACAAAGATCACCATGTCTGCATTTTGCTTCATTACTTGAACCAATTTGTCCAATTCTGTAGCACCAGCCTGTGTGATGTTTG
>JAGHSS010000256.1 GCA_018065745.1 Candidatus Neoflavobacterium equi
GAGTTGCAAATATATTGATTAAATCCTATAAATAAAACCTTTGTAACAAATTCAACTTTTGTTGGACTTCAATTGCGGTTGTTAATCTATTTTATTGGGCTTTTGGTCGAAAGAGGCTTACAAAATGTACTTTACGGCCCAATTTGTGGTTTAAGAATTAAAGTCAGTGAGACGGAGTATTAATTATCAAAAGAAATTACACATGAAAAAGATCGTATTGAGTTTAGCACTTGTTGCAGTTGGAGGAATCTACACCACACAAGCACAAAATAAGAATGTTGAAGAAGTAGTTAAAGAACGCGTAATTACTGTCAAAGACAATGAAGGTGAGAAAAAAATCATCAAAAGAGAAAACGTAAGCAAATCTCAAGATATTGAGTTTCGCGATGCAGAATCTAACAAATTGAACAAAGAACAGGCAGTAACGCCCATCCGCGTGAACAAATCAATTGAAGTATCTGTTGATGGTGTGAAGCGCATGGTTGATGTGGACCGCTCTGCAACCTATGACTTATATGGAGAAAAATTCTATGTAGTCTTGGATAAAGTGGGATACACCGTGAGAAACGCCAAAGGAAAAACAATTGCCTACCTTAGAGAAAACGGGAATGGAACGTATGTTTTTGGTGAGAAAAACAAATCGTCAACGGCATTCTTTGACGCAAATGGAAACATGATTGTGGAAACATTTGATTATAGAGACGATACATTTACAAAATATATGTACAAAAAAATGTAAGATTTTAGTTAGTTAAGTTAAGTAAAATTCAGTTTAGTAAGTTACCTCCCGATACCCTGTTGGCATCGGGAGGTTTTTTATTATATTTCTTTTAGTAGTTTACCCAATGATTGTTGTTCTGCCGGTGTTAATTTGGGCAGCATCTCATTGAAGTACACCTGATAACTAGTCTTCTTGAGCATCTGTCTGATGGTGTCCTTGCAATATTTGACAAATTGCCATTTGTGATGCAAAGTACCTTCAACCAAAGCTTGCAATATATTTTGGTCGTTCTTGTCAAGGAACAACAGGTTGTTGATGGCATTTTGTCTGATCGCAGCATTGTAATCAGCTGTGGTATACTGCAACAACTCATCATAAAATTGGGGTTTCAGAGTCTGTTTGTAATCCATTGTTGCCAAAGCCAAAGTCAACCAAGTGATGCGCAAATTGCGGTCGTTGAACCCAATCCAATCCTGTGTCTTGTCCAACAGTTCCGCGCGCTCTGACGCATATTGAGACCACAAATTTTGCAGTGCAATTTCACGGGTGATGTAAGACGGATCTTCCAAGAACGTTTTATACTGGAGCTTAAAATTGTCAGGCACCTTCCCCAAACTGCGAATCAAGGCCTGTCTCAAGTGAACATCCTTGGAATCCATCACCAACTGTGCCAAGGGCGCAATCTGTTCAAAATCCTGTTTTCCCATTTGATAAATCACCTCTTCCTTGAGTTTTCTGTGGGCTGAGGATCTCAAAAAAGTTTCATAAGCCACCCTATTATCTGCAAAAGGTTTGTCATATAAAGCACCTAACTCCATATACTGAACCATACTGGCATTTTTCTTTAACAACGCCAAGGCTTCTGTGACAGGAAATTCTGATGATTCCAACCAGCTGCGTTGGAATGCTTGTACATCACAACTGCTGACCGCTTTGATTTCATTCAAGAAATCTGAAGTCTCCACCGTTTTAAAGGCGTACTTTTTGAGGTAATTGCGCACGGCAAGATCAAAGGAGGCTGATCCAACTTCTGCTCTCAAAGCATACAACGCCCAAGCGCCTTTTTTGTAAAAAGTCAAAGAGGACGCCTTGGCATCCAGCACCACCTGCTTGTCTGTTTTCTTGGCACGCATCAACTCTTCCAACATATCATACCATTCAAAAACTTCAAAGTCTGCACCATACAACTCCCCTTCTGCTGTCAAAGCATAAAAAGTAGCAAAGCCTTCTTGCAACCAATGGTGTTTTCCTTCTTTGGCGGTGACCAGATCACCAAACCACTGATGCGCCAACTCATGCGCGTTGACATTGGTATATGATTTGTCATGAATACCGATGTGGTCCACCACAAAATCCTGACTAAAGGTGGTTGCAGAGGTATTCTCCATTCCGGCATACAAGAAATCTTCCAAAGGCACCTGTTTGTAGACACCCCAAGGATATGGGAAACCGATGCACTTCTCTAGCACATCAAACAAGGCTTGGTTGTCTTTATAAGTAGTGTTGACCTTGTCTAAATCAGAACTTTTCACATAGAGCTCCAACGGAATACCTGATTTGGAAAATTGTTTGACCTGTGCATAATCCCCAATAGCAATCATCGCCAAATAGGAACTCATTGGTTTTTCCATGTGGTATTGCCAGCTGTTTTTGGATCCATAACTCATTTTCATTTCCAGGATTCCGTTGGATATTACCTGATATGGAGCAGGATATGTGATCCCCAAATTGAAGATCAATTTTTCATTGGCATCATCAAAACTCGGCAACCAATGCGAGGTGTATTTCCCTTGACCTTGGGTCCATATTTGATGGTTCTCTGGCGTGCCCACAAAATACATCGTCTGTTTGGGCTGTGCACTGTAAGATAACTTCAAGGTGTTTTTCCCCTTCTTATATCCCTTGTACAACACCAATTGCTTGCCGTTGTTGACAAAGGGCATCAACTTGCCATTCACCTGGAGTTGGTCAAAAACCATGTCTTTGGCATCAATAAAAATGGAATCTGTCTTGGCGTTTACCTCAAAGACAAAAGTCAGGTTTCCAGCAATACTTTTGGTGGCAAAATCAGGTTGTAGTTGGGCGTCCAAAGAGATGAAATCAACCGTCCTTTTGGGCTGTGCAAAAGCAGTAGTAGCAAGTAAAAAGAGGCTGTAAAATTGCGTTTTCATACGTCTGTAAATTATGTATAATGGAACTTTAAAAACAAAATTCCCTAAAGTCCGTTTTATATTTTTCAAATAGTACTTATCTTCGCTAAGATAAAATGAAACAATGAATAATTTATTAGAAACTCCCATAGAATATTTAAAAGGCGTTGGCCCCAAACGCGGAGAGATCCTGCGCAAGGAATTGAATATCTTCAAATATGGAGATTTGATAAATTTTTTTCCCAACCGCTATATTGATCGCACGCGTTTCTACAAGATCAACGAACTCAACATCACCCTTAATTCTGAGATTCAGATTGTGGGTAAGATTGTACACATCAAGGAAGTAGAACAAAAGCGCGGCAGCAGATTGGTGGCTTACTTCGCTGACGGCACCGGACAGATGGAATTGGTTTGGTTTGCAGGAGCCAAGTGGATCAGGGAATCCATTCAATTGAATCAGCCCTATGTTATTTTTGGAAAAGTTTCAAATTTTAACGGGGTCTACACCATGGCGCATCCAGAGATGGATTTGCTTTCTGACTACCAAAAAACTCCACAAAGTGGTTTGCAAGCCATATACCCGTCCACAGAAAAACTGTCATCCAAGGGAATTACCAACAAGGTAATCATCAAAATGATGCAACAGTTGTGGATGGAAACACAAAAATTATACACAGAGAGCTTGCCTCCTGACATCATACACAAACTGCAGCTGATTCCAAAAAATTTAGCGCTGTTTAGCATTCACTTTCCCAAGAATCAGGACTATTTGGCCAAAGCCCAATTTAGACTCAAATTTGAGGAATTGTTCTTTATTCAACTGCAACTGATCGCCAAGAATCTGCTCAGGAAAACCAAGATCAAAGGAATGCCTTTTGAGAAAGTGGGCCATTTGTTTACTTCCATGTACAACAACCACCTGCCGTTTGATTTGACCAATGCTCAAAAACGCGTTTTGAAAGAAATTCGCAATGACTTGGGGAATCAAGCACAGATGAATCGTTTATTACAGGGAGATGTCGGTTCTGGAAAAACCGTAGTTGCTTTGATGAGCATGCTGTTGGCCTTAGACAATGGTTTTCAAGCCTGTCTGATGGCGCCTACAGAAATTTTGGCAAATCAACACTTTATTGGACTGTCAGAAATGGCGGCTCCACTGGGAATCAACATCATGATTTTGACGGGATCAACCAAAATTGCAGAACGCAGAAAGATTCACGCAGCTTTGGAAGACGGTTCACTAGACATATTGATTGGAACACATGCCCTATTGGAAGACAAGGTCGTCTTTAAAAATCTGGGATTGGCCATCATTGATGAGCAACACCGTTTTGGAGTGGAACAACGCTCCAAGCTGTGGAAAAAGAATACCCTTCCACCACATATCCTCGTGATGACCGCAACCCCAATTCCCCGCACTTTGGCCATGAGCCTCTATGGAGATTTGGACGTTTCTGTCATTGACGAATTGCCACCGGGCAGAAAGCCTATTGAAACCCGTCACTACTTTGAAAGCAAACGATTGGTGGTTTGGAAATTCATCAGAGATGAAATTGCGAAAGGCAGACAGGTATACATCGTCTACCCGCTCATCCAGGAAAGTGAATCCATGGATTACAAAAACTTGATGGACGGCTATGAAGGAATTTCTAGGGATTTCCCCCTTCCTGAATACACGGTAAGTGTGGTGCACGGACAGATGAAACCGGCAGATAAAGACGGGGAAATGGCGCGTTTTGCATCTGGTAAAACCAATATCATGGTTGCTACAACCGTGATTGAAGTAGGTGTAAATGTACCCAACGCCTCTGTAATGATCATTGAAAGTGCAGAGCGCTTTGGATTGTCTCAATTGCATCAGTTGCGCGGACGTGTAGGTCGTGGTGCAGAACAGAGTTACTGCTTGTTGTTGACAGATCACAAACTATCTGCAGACAGCAAGGTGCGAATGGAAACCATGGTGCGCACCAATGACGGTTTTGAGATTTCTGAGGTAGACTTGAAACTTAGAGGACCTGGAGATTTGATGGGCAAGCAACAAAGTGGGGTGCTCAACTTGAAATTGGCTGATTTAGTTAAAGACCAAGACATCTTGCACTATGCCAGACACTATGCCATTGATCTTTTAAAAGCTGACCCCAATATGGAGCTCCCAGAGCATCAGCCCATCAAGAACATATTTGTCAGACTTACTGATAAAAAGACCATTTGGAATTACATCAGTTAACACAATCAACTTATGCATTTCAAAAAGAACATATGAGAGAAAGTTTATCATAAAATCTTATATAGCATAAGTTTTCATTGAACAAACGTATAGTATGGAAGTTGAATAATATTGAATAATAACACTCTAAAGATTAAACT
>JAGHSS010000213.1 GCA_018065745.1 Candidatus Neoflavobacterium equi
ATATTAGAGAATTTAAATTAAATTTGCAACTTTATTTTTTAAGAACGTGGACCATAAGATCGTAGTAATTATTGGTGGACCTGGATCAGGGAAATCAACAATCATAGAATATTTAACTCAGAAGGGCTATACTTGCTATCCTGAGATTTCAAGAGAGGTAACTCTAGAAGCAAAGAAACAAGGTATTGAACAGTTGTTTTTGGAAAAACCTTTGTTGTTTAGCGAAATGCTTTTGGAAGGAAGAAAGAAACAATACGACAATGCTTTGAATGAAGCGAGTCAAATTGTATTTATTGACAGAGGAATACCGGATGTTGTGGCTTATATGGATTTTATTGGCGACTCCTACCCTGCTTTCTTCTCTGATGCGTGTCATCAATACAAATATGATCAGATTTTTATCTTGCCACCTTGGAAAGAGATCTATGTGAGCGATGAAGCGCGTTATGAAACGTATGAACAAGCGGTGCTGATCAACAAACACTTGGTGGAAACGTATGAAAAATATGGATATAACCTGGTAGAAGTACCAAAAGACACGGTTGCAAACAGAGTGTCGTTTATATTAGACCATTTGGAAAAATAGTGGTATTTTTCATGTGGTAAACCTGTCCAACAACTAAAATAAATAGTATTGAAACAAGAAGCGCTAGAAATACTTTTAAAATATTGGGGACATGCGTCATTCAGATCTCCACAGGACCAAATCATCGATTCTGTTTTGGACGGTCAGGACACCCTAGCGCTATTACCTACCGGTGGAGGAAAATCCATCTGTTTTCAAATTCCAGGATTGCTTAAACCTGGAATTTGTTTAGTGGTATCGCCTTTAATCGCATTGATGCAAGATCAGATTGCCAATTTGGAACAACGTGGAATCAAAGCACTAACACTCTCAGGAGGCATCAGCTTTGAGGAAACTAACGACCTGTTGGACAACTGCATTTTTGGAGGCTATAAATTCCTATACCTCTCTCCTGAAAAACTTCAAGTAGATTGGATTTTTGAGCGCATTAAAAACCTGAACGTCAACCTGATTGCCATTGATGAAGCACATTGCATCTCTCAATGGGGACATGACTTTAGACCTGCTTACTTAAACATTTCCAAACTCAAGGAACACTTTAAAAAAATTCCTTTCATCGCACTGACTGCTTCTGCTACCCAAAGGGTGCAGCAAGACATCTGCGAACAATTGCACTTTAAAAATCCTCAGATTTTCAAAAAATCATTTAAAAGGGATAACCTGTGCTATTTTGTCACTCCTGTGGAGGACAAACTTTACCGCATCCAACAAATTTTGACCAAGAATCCGGAACCATCCATCATCTATGTCAACAACAGAAGGGCGTGTTTGGAGTTGTCCAACCAATTAAACGCAAGCGGTTTTAAAGCGGCCTATTTTCACGGAGGACTTACAAACAAAGAAAAGAAAAAACAGATGCAATCTTGGTTTGACCAAGAAGTACAGGCTATTGTGGCTACCAATGCTTTTGGTATGGGTATTGACAAGGGCAATGTGCGCACTGTAATCCACTATAACATCCCAGAAAATTTAGAGAATTACTACCAAGAGGCCGGAAGAGCCGGAAGGGACGGCAACAAAGCTTTTGCTATTTTGTTGGTTGGCCCAAACGATTTAAACGCGACTGAAAGTCAATTCATTCACGTCTTGCCGGACAAGGAATATTTAAAACTGGTATACAAAAAACTAAACGCCTTCTTTAGAATCGCGTATGGGGAGGGAATAAATGAAACTTTTGGATTTAATTTCAATGGTTTTTGTAAAAATTACGACCTACCGGTTTTAAAAACCTACAATGCACTTCAATTTTTGGACAATCAAGGCATCATAACGCTGACCAAGGAATTTTCAAACAAGACAAAAATCAAGTTTGTAATGCCAAGCAAAGAGGTTTTGAGATACAACAGCATCTATCCAAAGGATGAAGAAATAGTGACAGCGCTATTGCGCACCTATTCTGGAATTTTTGAAATGGATATGGACGTCAACCTGGCTTTGATATCAAAAAAAGCCCAACGCAGTGAAGAGGAAATCATTGAAGTGATCAAGCGATTGGAGGAAAAAGAACTTTTGACGGTTTCATTGCTCAACAACGACAGTAGAATCACCTTCAATGACATCAGAGAAGATGATTTGACAATCAATAGGGTTGGTAAATTTTTGAAAGTACGCAATGAGATCAAGATGCAACAGTTCTTGGCTGTCAAAGGGTATGTTGAAAACAACGACCGCTGTAACAGCTCCATCATAACGGACTATTTTGACGAACCTCAACAGGAGGATTGCGGCAAATGCAGTTATTGCATCAACAACAAAAAGGTCATAAAAACACCTAATGCCATGCAATTGGTCATGCAAGCACTGAAGCAAGCCCCAAAAACAAGTAGGGAACTAATGGAGCAACTGCCCATCCCTGAGAAACAATTATTAGAAACAATCACCTATTTATTGGAGAACAGCTTTATTAGCAGCGATCCATTAAACAAATATCACCTGAAGTAATGCAAAAATTAAGAATTGTATTTATGGGAACACCTGACTTTGCCGTTGGGGTCCTGGATGCTATATATCAATCAGAACACGAAATTGTTGGCGTTATAACTGCGGTTGACAAACCTGCGGGAAGAGGTCAAAAAATCAAATATTCTGCTGTAAAGGAATACGCTTTAGAGAAAAACCTAAACATCTTGCAGCCTGAGAAATTAAAAGATCCTGAATTTTTAAAGGAACTTGAAGCACTTCAAGCCAATTTGCAGGTGGTGGTTGCTTTCAGAATGTTACCTGAAGCGGTTTGGAAAATGCCTGCTTTGGGAACGTTTAACCTGCACGCGTCTCTATTACCTGAATACCGCGGAGCAGCTCCAATCAACTGGGCGATCATCAACGGTGAGAAGGAAACTGGAGTGACTTCTTTCTTTATTGACGACAAGATTGACACGGGTGCCATGATCATGCACAAAAAGACTGAAATTGGCGCAGATGAGAGTGCTGGAAGCTTGCACGACCGTTTGATGGTCTTGGGTGCTGAAACTGTGGTTGAAACGTTGGATCTAATTGCCAAAGGAGAAGCGACAACAGAAGTACAAAGTACGGCTGAAGATATTAAAACGGCTTACAAACTGAACAGAGAAAATTGCAAAATCGATTGGAACAAAAGTGGCGTTGAAATACACAATTTGATCAGAGGGCTTTCTCCATATCCTGCTGCTTGGTGCTTTCTAAAATTAAACTCGGAAGAACTGAATGTAAAAGTTTATGAAAGTTTTTTTGAAGCAGACACACACGAAATACCTAATGGTACCGTTATAGCTAGTAAAAAAGAGATAAAAGTAGCTGTGACCGATGGTTTTGTGTACTTAAAAAGCCTACAATTACCTGGTAAAAAACGCATGTTTTCCCATGAGCTACTAAATGGGGTACATTTTGATGAAAATGCTTTATTA
>JAGHSS010000287.1 GCA_018065745.1 Candidatus Neoflavobacterium equi
ATATAATCATCATATCAAAAAACAATAATTACAATCAAAATGAAACATTTATTTAGCATTCTGTGCTGTTTGTGGATATCTACTGCAACATTTGCACAACAAAAAGTTGGAAACATATCGGGAAAACTGATGGATTCCAAGACCAAAGAAGCCGTTGGATATGCCACGGTGTCCGTCAAAAAAGAGGGTAAAATCATTGACGGTATTCTGAGTGAAGACAACGGAAGCTTTTCTATCAAAAACCTTCCCCTGGACAAATTGGTTTTAGAGGTTCAATTCATCGGCTATAAAACACTGCAAAGAGAAGTAATCCTTACCCCTACAAATCCAACGGTTACTTTAAACAACTTGATGTTGGAAGAGGAAGCAATCACTTTGAACGAGGTAAATATTGTAGCAGAACGCTCCACTATTGAACAAAAGGTAGACAGAAAAGTAATCAACGTTGGTAAAGATTTGACCACCGTTGGCGCTACTGCTTCAGAAATTATGTCCAACATCCCATCTGTGAATGTGGATCAAGACGGAAACCTGTCTCTTAGAGGAAATACAAACGTCAAAGTTTTAGTTGACGGAAGACCTTCCAATATGAATGTGGCTGAGTTGTTGAAACAAATCCCATCCACCTCCATTAAAAAAGTAGAACTGATTACCAATCCATCTGCCAAATACAACCCGGAAGGAATGTCTGGAATCATCAACATTGTATTACACAAAAACACCAACAACGGTTTTAATGGAAGTTTCAACACAGGAATAACCTTTGGGAAAACACCTAAATTCAACAATTCATTTAACGGTAACTACCGCCACAACAAATTCAACTTCTACACAACCTTGGGAAATAACGTTGGGGATTACCTCAACAGAGGTAGCATTCACTTATTTGACGATGGGTCTGATCAGCTCACACGTGTGAATTCTGGGAGAAACAGTCAGTTTGGCAAAATTGGTTTTGACTATTTTATTGACGATTACAACACCTTGTCTGCATATACCAACCAGAACGCAACCAAAAACAAGACAACCATCAACTCAAGCATCTTGTTTGACAATCCTATCAACGACATTTTGGAGGACGACTTTTACAATAGTAAAATATACAATGCCGTTTACAACGTTGCTTACAAACACAAATTTAAAAAAGAAGGTCACACCTTGGATTTTGAAGGTAGTTACAACACCTCAACCACCAAGCAGAACGCAAACTTTTACCCTGTTGGCGGTGGATTAACTCCTTATGAAGACAGCACCAAACCCAAAGACAACAGCGCCCTTTTTAACTTGGACTACACCAATCCATTGAATGAAAAAACAACCCTTGAGGTGGGTGGGGAATACAGATTCTCAAGAACTGAAAGTGACTACAACACCAGCAGAGTTGGTGTGGACAATGCCTTTTTCACCTATGACTTTGACATTGTTTCCCTTTACACCACCTTTGGTCAAAAATTTGACAAATTCTCTTATCAATTGGGAGCTCGTTTGGAGCACTACCAAGTGGAGGCAGATTTTATACAAACCTCAGGAAGAGCTAAATTTGAAAACAAATACTTTACAGTATATCCTTCTGCATACTTAACATACAGCCTGACAGAAAAGGACATGTTACAGCTGAGTATTGCCAGACGTGTGGACCGTCCATCTGTAGGACAGACAAAACCTATTAGAGATTTTGCAACGCCAAGATTCACCAATATTGGTAATCCAGAATTGTTGCCACAGTTTACCAATTCTGTAGAATTGAATTACACCAAGACAATCAATAAAAGTAGTATTACTGCTGGGGTATTCTTCAGAGACATTAACGATCAAATTTCACAGACCATCGGTCCGGACGAGTCTACTCCTATTGAAGAACGCAAGATCATCATGAGTTTTGGAAATTTTGACAAAAACACCTCTTATGGTTTTGAAGCAAGTGCCAATTTAAAAATGAACAATTGGTGGGACATGCAACCAAGCATTGATTTCTCAAGCATCAATCAAAAAGGAATGAACGCCATCTTAGATGAGGCAACACAAACCTTTGATTACAGAATTATCAATGTGAAGACAGATGCGTTAAACGCAAGAATCAACAACAACTTCAAAGTAAACAAAGCGATAACATTGAGTTTATTTGGTTTTTACAGAGGACCAGTGAATGAAATTACCATGAATGCCAAATCCATGTTTTTTGTTGATTTGGGAGGTAGATACAGCTTCTGGAACAACAAGGCAAGCTTAACATTGAGATTCTCTGACATCACCAAAGACATGAGATTCCGTTATGACGCCACGTCACCATACACCAGCAATGGAGCATGGAAATGGGAAAGTCAAAAACTCTATGTTGGATTCAACTATATGTTTGGTGGTTCTAGCGGAAAGACATTCCAAAGAAAATCTAGAGATAAGGGAGATTCCCAACAAGGTGGATTCATGAATTAAGAATCCCAATAGACATAAAAACAAAAAGGTCTGCTTCAGTGAAGCAGACCTTTTTTATTTGTCAAATTTTAAATCTTTTGCCTTTTCAGGATCTTCTTTGTGTTTTAAGAGATTAAACTCTGTTCCAAATACTTTATCCCAAAGCGTATTGCTAACTCCAAAACCCAAATGCTCATTTCTGTAATGATGCATTTGATGGTTTCTCCACAGCGGTTTTAAAAACTCAAATGGAGGCTCAAAAGCGTGGATGGCATAATGCATGGATCCATACAATAAATAACCTATCATAAACCCCGGAAAGAAGCCCCAAACATTATGTCCAAGTATCAAATATTGAACTCCAAAAATTGCTGAAGCCAAAATTAAACTAGGCACTGGAGGCATAAACAACCGGGTTCTATCACGTGGATATTCGTGGTGGTTCCCATGTAAAATATAAGCAAACTTTTTCATGCTGGTACTCTCACTAATGAGATGAAAAACATAGCGGTGTGCGATGTATTCAAAAAAAGTCCAGAATAACATGGCTCCAAAAAAGAGCAATGCCAATTTTTCACCCGACAGTTGATAAACGTCGTACCCCCTGTAGAGGATAAAACTCAATATTGGAATGTACATGGACCAAATGACCGCTGGATGCGTTTTGGTCAACATTTCCAGATATTTATTTTCAAAAAGCCGAGCCTGTCCCGTGTTTTTTACCCTAGTATGCGCCATGTGTTTCTCAATTGAATGTTCAATAAATAACACAGAAACTCCTATAATATTATACGGGACTTAGGAATTTACCATTTAATAATAGCACTAGCCCAAGTGAATCCACTTCCAAATGCAGCCAATACAATAGTATCTCCTTTTTTGATTTTACCTTGCTCCCAAGCCTCTGTCAAAGCGATTGGAATAGAAGCAGCAGTAGTATTTCCATAACGTTGGATGTTGTTGAACACCTGGTCGTCAGTTAAGTTAAATTTGTGTTGGATGTATTGAGAGATTCTCAAGTTTGCTTGGTGAGGCACCAATAAATCAATATCCTCAACAGTCAAATTGTTAGCTTTCAAACCTTCATTGATCACCTCAGAGAAACGAACAACAGCATTTTTGAATACAAATTGACCGTTCATGTGTGGGTAGTAAGAAACGTCGTTAGGATCATTTTCTCTCACAATGTCAGAAACCCATCTGTTCCCCATTCCTGGAGCCATCAAAGCCAATTCTTCTGCATGCTCTCCTTGTGCGTGTAAGTGTGTAGACAACAATCCAGTTCCTTCTTCTTCAGAACGGCTCAAGATTGCAGCACCAGCTCCATCACCAAAGATTACAGAAACTCCACGTCCACGTGTTGACATATCCAAACCACGAGAATGTGTTTCTGATCCGATGATCAAAATGTTTTTATACATTCCTGTTTTGATGAATTGATCACCTACAGAAAGTGCATAAAGGAATCCTGAACATTGATTTCTCACGTCCAAAGCACCAACAGTGCGCAATCCCAATTCTTTTTGAACCATTACCCCAGGTCCTGGGAAATATAGATCTGGACTTAAAGTCGCAAAGATCACAAAATCAATATCTTCTTTTTGAATTCCAGCACGTTCAATAGCAACTTTTGCAGCCTCAACTCCCATAGAAGTAGTTGTGTCATGTGCTTCCACATGTCTGCGTTGTTCAATTCCCGTTCTTTCTTTAATCCACTCATCATTCGTGTCCATAACTTTTGACAAATCGTCATTAGTTACAATGTTGTTAGGCACATAATATCCTAAACCTGATATTTTTGATTGAAACATAATCTAGTCTAATTTTACTATTTAGGCACTGCAAATTTACAATATATCCAACGTAGTTTGGTAAAATAAGTCAGATATTTTAATATTAACAATTTTTAATGATAAAAAGTATTAATTTTAGAACTTAATGAAGATGGATATGAAAAGAAAAAATAAAAAAAGAATCAAATCAACAGAAACATATGAAATTACTCTATTCCACCTTGTTAGCCATTCTATTATCAACTAGTATGCATTCACAAGAAAATTTGAGCTATCAAAAACCCTCTAAAGAAATTCTAGATTTAGTAGAATATGAGCGCGCTCCATCTGTATCAATGGATACTAAAAAAGAATGGATGCTGCTATCTTACCGCAGTACTTACAAAAATTTAGACGACTTAAATCAAGAAGAATTGCGCTTGGGAGGCTTGAGAATCAACCCAAATACCAACATCTCAAGTTCTGTAACTTACATCAACAACCTAAAAGTTAGAAAAGTAAGTGCACAAAATGAAATCCAAGTTAAAGGATTACCTGCAAACGCAAAAATCACCAACATATCTTTTTCTCCAGACGAGACTAAAGTTGCTTTCACCAATACCACAGATAAAGGTGTTGAATTGTGGATCTTAGACATTGCAAAAGCAGAGGCTAAAAAAATCACTACAGACAAGCTTAATGCCAATATGGGAAGTCCATACAATTGGTATAGAGACAGCAAATCTTTGTTGATTAAAAAAATCCCGTCAAACAGACCGGAGTTGATCAACAGCAGCAAAGCCATCCCAACGGGACCTACAGTTTCTAATAGTGATGGTAAGGCATCTTCAAACAGAACCTACCAAGATTTATTAAAAAATAGCATTGACGAACAAAACTTTGAAACCATTGTTCGTTCAGAATTGTACAGAATAGATTTAAACGGAAAAGAAACCTTATTTAAAGGAGCGGCTCTTTATGCTGGAGAATCTTTTTCTCCAGATGGAAATTACTTGATGCTAACTACTTTGGAGCGTCCGTTTTCATATATCGTTCCTTTAAACAGATTCCCAATGCTAACTCAGGTATACGACCTGAATGGTAAATTGGTCAAAGAGGTAAACAATGTACCGTTGTCAGAAGTGATGCCAAAAGGATTTATGTCTACCAGAACAGGTAAGAGAAATATGTCTTGGAGAGCTGACGCTCCTGCTACCTTAGTATATGTTGAAGCTTTAGACGGTGGGGATCCTGCAGTTCAAGTGCCTTTCAGAGATGAAGTTTACACCTGGGATGCGCCATTTAACGCAGCGCCAAAATCATTGCTAAAAACACCGCAACGCTATGCTGGAATTCAGTGGGCAACAGAAAAATTAGCCTTGGTTTCTGATTCTTGGTATGACACCAGAAATACAAAGACCTATATTTTTGATCCATCAGCATCAAACGCGAATTTAAAAGTGTTATCAGACCGAAATTCTCAGGACATCTATTCAGATCCGGGAAGTTTTGAGATGAAGAAAAATCAATACGGACGCTATGTAATTGATGTGCAAGACAACAAGGCGTATTTGATTGGAGATGGATTTACACCAAAAGGACAATTCCCATTTATTGACATGTTGGACTTTGGTACATTGAAGACTTCACGTCTTTACACTTCTAATGAAGTTGGTAAAAAAGAAGACATCATTTCCATCCAAGACATTAAAAAAGGAGAGGTTTTGGTTATGTTGCAATCAAAGAATGAATATCCAAATTACTTTTACAGAAACATCAAAAACAAAAAGGGATTGGTGGCTTTGACAAATTTCAAAAATCCATTTGAAAGCATCAAAGACGTTTATAAAGAAGTAATCAAATACAAGAGAAATGACGGTGTTGAATTGTCAGGGACGTTATACTTACCTGCGAACTATGACCGCAAGAAAAAATCACAAAAGTTACCTTTGCTAATTTGGGCGTATCCAACAGAATTTAAAGATAAAAACTCTGCTGGTCAAAGTTCTCAAAACCCAAATGAATTTACCTTCCCTTACTACGGATCTTTCGTGTATTGGGCAGCTAAAGGATATGCGGTATTAGATGACGCTTCTTTCCCTATCATTGGTGAAGGAACTACAGAACCAAATGATTCATTCATCAAACAATTGGTAGCTAATGGTGATGCTGCGATTGATGCAGTTGACAAATTGGGGTATATCAACCCTAAAAAAGTTGCAGTTGGTGGACACTCTTATGGTGCATTTATGACGGCTAATTTACTGACTCACTCAGACAGATATGCCTGTGGTATTGCAAGAAGTGGTGCATACAATAGAACATTGACTCCATTTGGTTTCCAATCAGAACAACGTAACTATTGGGAAGCTAAAAACATTTATACAGACATGTCTCCCTTCATGAATGCTGAAAAAATGAAGACGCCAATGTTGTTGGTTCACGGAGAAGCAGATAACAACCCGGGAACATTCACACTGCAAACAGAGCGTTATTTCCAAGCGTTAAAAGGATTGGGAGCTCCAGTAAGAATGGTTTTATTACCTAAAGAAAGTCACTCTTATGTTGCTAAAGAAAA
>JAGHSS010000358.1 GCA_018065745.1 Candidatus Neoflavobacterium equi
GTTATAATCTATAAGCTATTAATGTGTACTTCTGAATATAGTATAAATACCTCAAGACCTACTGAAGTATATATAACTTAAATGATTTGATTTTTTGCATCTTGTAAAAAGAACTAAAAATCGAAGCCTAAATGAAAAATACAATCCGAAAATTCCTCCTGATGTCATTACTCTTGGGAGTGCAGCAAATTATTGCGCAACAAAGAACAATTTCAGGTGTTGTTACTGAAATTAATAGCCTTCCGCTACCAGGAGCTAGTGTAAGTCTGAAAAGCGACAGTAGTGTTGAAACAAGTACTGATATTGATGGACAGTTTCAATTGACAACTCCAAACACTGGTATATTAGTTATTAGTTATGTGGGGTTTAATACCGTTGAAATCCCGCTGACCTCAGAGAACTCCTACTCCATTTCACTAAGTGTGCAAGATTCCATATTGGATGAAGTAATAGTTGTTGGATATGGGGTGCAGAAGAAAAAAGATGTGACGGGCGCTATTTCTCAAATTAAGGGTGAGGATCTACAAAATCTGATTACACCGTCATTTGACCAGCAGTTAGCTGGTAGAGCTGCCGGATTGCAAATTACAACTGCAAGTGGAGTTATTGGTGAAGGACCACGCATCAGAATCAGAGGTACATCATCCATTAATTCCTCCAATGCGCCGCTAATTGTAGTGGATGGGGTTCCCATAATAACCTCCAATCTGGGTGGAACGTCTGACATAAATGCCCTAGCGGATATCAACACTAATGATATTGAGAGTTATGAAGTTCTAAAAGATGGTGCAGCAACTGCCATTTATGGTTCTAGAGCTGCTAATGGAGTAATATTAATTACTACCAAAAAAGGGAAAAAAGATTCCTTTGATATTAATTACAGTGTGCAAACGGGTTTGGGGGTAGCCATGGGGCGTTATGATTTGCTCAATGGAGATCAATTTACTGTTATATCAAATGAAAAAACAAGGAATCGGAATTTCCCAGATTTTGCAGTGGAAACTGGTTTCAATACAGATTGGCAAAAAGTCGTTTTTAGAAATAGTAGTTATCAAACCAACCACAACCTAAACTTAACAAGTGGAACTGAACGCGGGCGCTATTTCCTATCATTGGGTTATTCAGAACAAGAGGGGATTGCCATAGCGAATGATTTTAAGCGCTACAACGTCAGAGCGAGTATTGAACAAGATTTAAACAAAAATATCACCATTGGAGGTAGTGTGGCAGCTAATAGAAATGAAATTCACGCCATGAACAAAAACTCAAATGGATTGGGAGGAATCATGTTAAATGCATTGAGTCAACTTCCCAATGTGCCGGTGCTTGACCCAACTAATCCAACAGGATACAACGTGATGCTTAACGCCTTTGGCGAACCACAAAACGAAATTGGATTTGCTCCAAACTTACAAAGAGTATCAGCCAATTTTTATAATATTCTTTATGCACTCAATGATGGTAGATACAAATCAAACCTTACCAGAAATACCATTAACGCTTATGCAAACGCCAAAATTATCCCAGGTTTGAACTACAGATTTCAAGTTGGATATGACTATGCTAACAATGACGACAGAACGTTTTGGGGCCCCAATCACGGTGACGGTTATGGATATAATGGCTTATTCCAACAATACAATATAAGTGAAGAAATGTACAATGTACAAAACATATTGAGCTATGAAACAACTATTGCTGATCAACACAATATTGGACTGACAGGGGTATATGAAGTACAGAAAAACACCTACAGATTTGTGGGGGCTATTGGAAGGGATGTAACTTCTGATTTTTTTAATCAAAACATTATTTCTGGGGCTTTTGGAACCCAAGAAATATCTGGAAGTGTGTCTGAAAACGGTATCAAATCTCTTGTTGGTAGAGCTACATATAATTTTGATGAACGCTATTACCTACAGGGATCCATAAGAAGAGATGGGATATCTAAATTGCATCCTGACAACAGATGGCAAAATCTTGCTGGATTTTCTGCCGGTTGGAATTTGTCTAATGAAAGCTTTTGGCAGGATTTAAAAGAAACGGTTTCTTTAGTAAAATTAAGAGGTTCATTTGCTGAAACTGGAAATACAGGATTTGGAAATTATGCTTATCAAGGATTGTATGGTTTGTATAATTATGGTGATTTAAATGGTGTTGCTTATAATCAATTTGGTAACCAAGAACTGTTTTGGGAGAAATCATCTAAAATTGACATCGGTCTAGATGTGGGTTTTCTAAACAATAGGTTTAGATTGTCAGCAGATTATTTCAGAAATACATCTGAAGACATGATAATGGATTCAGCTGTTCCTCCAAGTCTTGGAATACCAGACAATTCCATAACGATCAATGCTGGTAAAATGATTAATGAGGGATTTGAATTTGATGTTTATTTGGGATTGGTTGAGAATAAAGACTTCAAATGGTCAATCAATGCAAACCTGACATTAAATAAAAATAAGGTGGTTGAACTTCCTGAAGGAACAGATATATTCCTTAACTATAGTACCGTTGCAGATTTGAACAACAACAACATCATTAGAGAAGGTGAAGTAATTCACGCTCTTTATGGATATGAATACCACGGAGTTAACCTCAGTAACGGTTATCCTGTTTATGTCAAGGCTGATGGAAATCTGGTACAGGTTAATGTCACAACAAACGGTGTGTACGAATATAACCCAGATAATCCTTCTGCAATGGATGTTCCAAGTGAACTGAGTGCTACATTGGATAGAAAAATTCTAGGCAACCCTACTCCTACCTATTTTGGTGGTATCAATAATCAATTTAAATACCAAAATTTTGATTTAAATTTTTTAGTAAGATATAGTGG
>JAGHSS010000180.1 GCA_018065745.1 Candidatus Neoflavobacterium equi
TCTATATACTAATAATTCAAAAGCATATATTTCAAATTAATTGAATTATTTTCAAAATACCAAAGCAAACTCTTACAAATATTTAAATTCCAATTCCTGTACTTATTTCGCTTGTAAAGCAATTCCCTCAAAAGCAATTCCGTCCCATCCAGAGATCATAAACTGTCTGATGTTTTGATGATCTGTTCCTTCAGGATTTGCTAACACAGCATCATAATGTTCAGCAAAGAGCAATAAGGTATCTGCAGCAGTTAATTTTTCTAAGGCGGCAAAACCAAAAACCTTAGCACTTCCTTGATTTTCTGAAGCTCCATTTTTTTGCGTTCCATTGACAAATGCCGTTGGTGTATGAACATAACGAGATTCAATATATTCAATGACAGAAGCAAAGGGCATTTGCTTGTTTTGTAATTTTTCTAATAGTGCAGCTGTATCCATTCTTTGTAATTTTAAAACAAAGATATTGCTAATAATTTTTAAGTCCCATAAATACCATCGGATTGTTTTCTTTAAATTTAGAAGACACTTCCCCACTCAAATCTTTGTCGCCAACCAAATCCAACTTCAATACCGGAGCGTTGTTTCTGAAATTTAATTTTGAAAAGTCAACCCATACCACATTGGGATACATCACATCCTCAAAATAATACATTAGGTTTTTGTGGTCTGCCAGCGTGCGCCAACGGGTGGAAGAAATATTGGGTTGGTCTGGAGTACTGATACCAAATGGAACAGAACAATTTCTGATCACACTCAATACACTTGCTACTGCAACCACAACATTGTCCGTTTTAGGAATGACTTCCATATAGTACTTTGCGCGTACAAAACGGTCTGCAGCTTTGTTTGATCCCGGCAACATCAAGGTACCTGGAGTTTCCTTCCAATATTCACTAATGGCAAGTTGCTTGTCAAAGACAGGAGAATTGGTCATTACCGTATAAGAAGGATCATGATGTATCACCAATTTTCCATCAATATATTCAAAGATGGCATTGTCTCCAGAAGCGTCAGAAATGGAAAGATGCAAGGTTGTGAATTTATCAGTTCCTGGCATGACGTCAGAAACAACCACAAATTCTTCCTTCTTCAATGCTTTAACCGCATCCTTTACATTTGCATAATTATCTAAAACATATTGTAGCCAAAGGGAGATGGCCAATCCTTTTTTTGAAGATTTTGGTTTGAATGTAGGATATTTTGATTCAGCCAACCACAACATGTTTGCAACTAAACCCTTTTCATTCATTCCGTCTGAGGTGGCAATGTCCCAAGAGCTGGTCACCACACTGCCGTATTTGGATTTCCACTTTACTGAATTCTTACCAACCAAACCCGTGCGACTCATTTCTCTTGGAAACACCCACAAATTTGCCGGTATGTTTTCTTTCCAATCCATGGAACGGGCGGTAATAACCGTTTTGTTGGTCCCTTTATAAACCAATCTTGTGCAGGCATGTGCATCCTCAATAACAAACGTCATGACTAAGGCACAGCACAACATTTTAAATGTAGAACTGAACATATTTATGTGGTATTAGTAGTCTTAATACTAACTTAAAAAATGTTAAAATATTATACAAGTAGGTAA
>JAGHSS010000229.1 GCA_018065745.1 Candidatus Neoflavobacterium equi
TTTTAATAGATTTCACTCGATGATCATTTGTCATTTTCAAGATGTAATTTCCACTTGATAAATTAGAAACGTTGATTTTGGCTTGATCTTCGTTTAATTTAGTTTTGAAAATTAACTGTCCCAACATATTGTATAGGGAAACTTCTTTTATTCCATTTGTATGTGACAGATTTAAAACATCTGATACCGGGTTTGGATAAGCTGTAATTTTGTTCTCATCAAAATTAGAATTTGACAATACTTCCTCCACCGTAATTGGCAACAGTTCACTGATGCATTTACCCGTTTCTCTTTGACTTACATAATAGGTAGTTCCGTCAACCAATGGCGTGTTGTAAGGAATAACTTGAGTTCCTTCAGCATCTGCATACCAAACTAAGTTTTGACCTGTTACTTGTAAAACAGAAATCGTTTGACCGATGTTGAATGTTTGATTTTGATCACCAATTGGCAAATCACTAATTGCGTTACCTACTAATTGCGTTGTTAAGCTTTCACTACAACCTACATTGTTTGTTTTTGTCAAGGTCACTGCAGTATTTGCTGTTGGCTTAACAAAAACATAAGTACGTTCCACGCCATCAACATAAGGTATCGTCGCAGCTTGATCTGTATATAATATATCGTTTGAATTCCATGTTCCCGATAAACTACCAACAACTTGTATGGTTTCTCCAGGACAGAATGCATTGTTAGTCACAAATATTTCAGGAGCTTCAGGTGCGGTTTTAATTGTAATTGTTTTTTCTACAAATACATCACAAGGCTGTGTAACTAAGTAGCGCAGTTTAACTGTTCCAGTTTGTGTTGGCTGAAGTTCTCCTGAATCAGAAATTGTTGCACTTCCCGTTAAATTTGTAACGCTCCAAAAACCGTTATTTGTAGTATTGGTGAACGTAGGTGTTGTATTGATACAAATGCTTTCATTTCCAACAATTTGATCCAAATTCACAGGTGAATTTACGCTAAGGGTATCTGTGAACACAGATGGAAGGTTGTGCACTAAAATTTCAATTCTGTCAGTTCCTGTACTGTTGAATTTAATTCTCAATACGTTGTCAGAGATCACTCTAATCTGATCATCTGAAATGAATGCTCCATTAAACTTTAATTTGTTGAAGTTGTTTAATTTATTACCATATATGGTTAAAGAATCTGCCAAACACATGGTTCTTTTAGAGATGGAATCATACACCGCAGGTTCCAGGTCAGTATAGTTGATACGCATGGATGCCAAATAATTTTCAACGTCCATGGCTGAATTAAGAGCACTATCCGTGGTATCGGATCTTTTTTTTGCTTGTCTTCCGGTAACTCCTGAAGTTTTATATGCCATATATTGAGATTGGCCACTTCCACCGTAATTGTCTATAACCATAAACATCAGATTGTTTCTTGAATAAGTTACTGAAGTTGCTAGGGGGATGTTTTTCCATCCTATAGTATTGTCAACTGCTAAATTGTTGTCGTAATTTGCTATTAAATCTTTGGTATATGTTGCTGAATTCCATGCAGCAGTTGTCAAAGTGGTCATGCGTGTAAATTTGGAGTACACTTTTACAGGTTTTGTACGTGCTGCTGCAGTGTTGGTTTTGTAATATTCTATGGAACTAATCTTTCCAAAAGCATTTAATTCCGTTTCCAAATACAGGTTCGCCGTTTTTTGATAACCAAACCAATTCGTTAAGGGAGCACTATAAGAACCGTAAGTAATTTCACCATAGGTAATTGTTGGATCAATGGTAACTGGGAATTTTCTGTCTGCTTTTTTCAACCAATCTACAGGCATTTTAGTTGTTACTACAAGTTGATCTCCATTGAAAACCACCTCATGTTTGATTTGAGTTAGGTGGTTTTTAAGATCATTTTTATCTTTAGCACTCAATTTTTGAGCAGGAGTTTGCAACAGTAAAAACGCTCTGTCTTTTGTCAATTCATTGTCAAATACAACTATTGGACTGATGTGAACACCTTCTTTCAAACCAGGGATTCTGATTTCAAAAGCAGTTCCCACAAAATTAGAAGTTTGAACTTTTCCATTGCTATACACCTGCCAACCACGCTGTAAAGGAATGGTTTGGGAAAATTCCAAATGTGCTCCTGCTTCAACATTTCTTAAATCAGATCCAAGGGAGGACATAATTATGTTGTGCTCTATTCCTGAAGGTAAAATTTCAAATTGTTCTGCAATATTGGGATAAATACCTGTATACGTTATTTGATTTTCAGAGATGGATCCCGTTTTCTGTTGCGGTTTCCATTGAGAAATGATTCCGTTTTTGGTCTTCAACGCTAGGCTGTTCGCATTCCAGATGTTAACTGCATTTGTTTCATCAAATTGCATATATACACCATGTGTACCAGATGTTTTAGGAAACGAGGTTTTTATAAAATTGGAAGTATTTGCAAATCCCAAGGTGGTTGGTTGAATTTTCAAGTCAACATCCTGCCATTGGCCTTGCGCATCTTTATAGTGATTTAGTCCCAATTGAGCCGTCATAGAGCCGTCACTGTTAAGGAAGTGTTTGGCAATGCTGGTTCTCTTGCTTAAAATTTCTTGATGCGGTTCAAATCCTTCCAATAGTCCCCCTTTGGTCCACATTTTTGGATTGTTTTCCTTTTTACTCATCTCTTGAGCAATTACAGAAGTAGTAGGATAGAGTAGTGCCATCCCCAAACAAAAAATTGAGTGGTGTACAATTTTCATTTTTAAGTAATTAGTTTTCATATTTAGTATTTAAGGTTGTTA
>JAGHSS010000080.1 GCA_018065745.1 Candidatus Neoflavobacterium equi
ACAAAATAACACATCTATTTTTTAGAATTAAGAAAATAATACCAACAAAATAACATTATAATGCAATAAATGTCAAAAAATTACCATGAGGCAAAAATTATAGACAAATCTTCTGAATTGCGGAAAGTTAGTGTTTGACATTGGTTGTCTATGGGATTATTATAGGAGATTACATACTTGTTTAGATCCATGTAAACCAAGGTTAAAATAGGGGTTATAAAGGTGATTCCTATGGCGTGCTTGCTGGAGTCTGCAATATTTGCATTGACAATGTCTAAGTTGTATGCTTCAAATTTCAAATGGCTGCTGCCCAATACATCTGGGATGTAATAAATGTTGTTTTGGAGTTGATTCATCATTTCAACAACACTATGAGAAAGCAACGTATGCAACTCAGCGGCTTTAGGATTTAAACGCAAAAGATCTACAAACGACAAGGGTTTGCGCTCTAAATTGAATTGGGGTTCACATTTGAGATACGCCTGTTGTGTGGTAGTGAATATGTATTTTTCAAAAAGAGAATCTGTTTTCTGATTGATCACTTTTCTGTAAGCAAATCTTACTTTTTTTATTTCCATAAGTCTGTGCGTTTGCAATTTGAATTGAAAATCAAATTATTAACTAATATAAATAATTATGGAACACAAATTAAATGCCGCTACAAAAAACGCTTTAAGCACAACAAAACTTTTAAACATACTGCACGGGATAAGAAAAAGATAATGTATTATATTTGCTCTATGCAATTTTCAACTATTATCGGTCAAGATTTAGTCAAGGCCCAGTTAACGCAAAGTGCTGATCATGGAAGAATTCCACACGCACAACTTTTTGTAGGACCTGAGGGTTCTGGAACTTTGGCAATGGCAATAGCTTATGCCCAATATGTTTTGTGTTCTAACAACAGTGGAGAAAACAACTCTGGTGATGCTTCATGCAATATTAAATTTGAAAATTTTTCACATCCTGACTTGCATTTCATCTTTCCTGTCAACAAAACGGACCGTGTAAAACAACACCCAACAAGTGCTGATTACATGGGGGAATGGCGTGAATTTGTTCAAGAAAATCCGTATGGAAGTTTTAGTGATTGGATGCAAAAAGTAGGATTTAATACCCTGCCTATTATTGGGGTGGATCAAACTACTGAAATATTCAAAAAAATAGCACTGAAGTCTTATGAAGGTGGTTATAAGGTAATGATCATTTGGTGCGCTGACCGCATGAATGAAGAAACCTCTAACAAATTATTAAAAATGTTAGAAGAGCCACCGCACAACACGGTTTTCATATTGGTTACAGAATCTGAAAAAGCCTTGTTGCAAACGATCCTTTCTCGCTGTCAGATTACCAAATTCAATGGAATAACATCTGATGTCATGGTGGAACATTTGAAAAACAAGTTTCAAATTGAGCAAACATTTGCACTTAAAATAGCACACCAATCTCAGGGGAATTACAACCATGCACTTAAACTTATTGAAGGGGAAGAAAGCGATGAAGATGCGTTTGATCAACTGTTTGTTCAATGGGTTAGAACAGCTTTTAGAGCCAAGGGAAACATTAGCGTTCTCCAAAACCTAATGGAATGGAGTGATGATGTTTCTAAATTTAACAGAGAGCAACAAAAAAACTTTTTGAAACATTGTTTGGAACTGTTTAGACAAGCATTTTTGTTGAATTACAACGCTAAAGAATTGGTCTATTTGGAACCTAACGTTGAGAAATTTACTTTGGAAAAATTTGCACCTTTTGTAAATCAAAACAATATACACGAAATATTTGACGAGATTTCTCAGGCTATTTATCACCTGGAACGCGGAAGTGCAAACATCATATTTACTGATTTATCTATTAAGTTAACCCGATTAATACACAAAAAATAAGATGCTACACCCGGAACTATTTGCCATACTACTCATGCTATTTACTTGCATTACTTTTGTTATTTCTAGTTATGAAAAAATAGCTGATTGGGAGGGAACTTTACAATGGATGACGCCGTTGTTTGAAAAGACAATACTCAAAAACAAGGTTCTCTGGGCACTTTATATATTGGTGTTTTTTGAAGTCATTACAGCAGCACTTGGGATTGCAGGCCTCTTTCGTATTTTGTGGAGCAATGATTTGGACCTGGCAAAACTGGCAAATTTAACTGCTGGTATATCTTATTTGCTAATGCTAATTGGCCAACGATTGGTAAAAGATTTTGAGGGAGCTAAAAATTTAGTGATCTACTTTATAACGTGTCTATTAGGTGTTGTGTACATCTAGTAAAACAAAATAAAAAAAGAGCAGTTGAAAA
>JAGHSS010000389.1 GCA_018065745.1 Candidatus Neoflavobacterium equi
AGCGTATGCGATTTATTTATAAAATCTTTGGGTACTATTTGGGATGGTTTTTAAAAAGGTATTAATTATTAGGGGTTTACACTTACGAAACGCCTATTTTATGATTCAAAAAATACTAAATTGTAAGAGTATTAGTTTTAATTTAAAATCTTGTATATGATTGTAAAGAAATTTTCAGGAGAAGCCGTGTCTTTTGATCCTGAAATACTAAAAATATCCATTTCAAAATCTGGTGCTACTTCTGAGCAGGTGGAACAAGTTTTCAATACCATTTCTCCACAAATTGTAGATGGCATGACCACAAGAGCACTTTATGAATTGGCATTTGATGCTTTAAAAGTCATTAAGAAATCCTTTGCTGCCAGATACAGTTTAAAAAAGGCCATGCGCGATTTGGGGCCAGAAGGTTTTTACTTTGAAGAGTGGATCACCAAATTGTTTAGACAAATTGGCTACCAAAGTATATCCGGACAAACGTTACAGGGAGATGCAGTAACACATGAGATTGATGTTCTTGCTGTAAAGGGAGACGAGATGCATTTGTGTGAATGTAAATTCAGGAATGATATAGATGCTAAAATAAGCGTGACCACGCCCATGTATTACCTTTCCAGATTCAATGATCTCAAAAATAACACCTATACTTTTTTTGGAAAAGAATTAAAACCGCATAAGTGTTGGTTGGTCACCAATGCTTATCTCACCACTGATTCCATCAAGTTTGCAGAACACTATAACATCGGCATTATTTCTTGGGATTATCCGGTAAACTCCTCTATTAAATATCAGGTTGATTCCACGGCCTTTTATCCCATTACTTGTCTGACGACGCTAAGTGATGAAAATAAAAAGTTCTTGTTGTCTAAAGATGTCACTCTAGTGAAGGAGATTTTTGAAAATCCAAAAAAATTGGAACATCTAAAATTCTCAGCAGAACAGATAAGTGAAATTTTGGAAGAGGCAAAAGAACTAATCGACCTTTAAAATAATATCTTTGCAAAAATTAGTATCTATGAAATGTCCTTGTCATTCACAATTGGAATATAAAGACTGTTGTGAACCTTACCACACTAAAGAAAAGCACGCACCCACACCTTTGGCGCTGATGAGATCTAGATATGCTGCTTTTGCAACACACAATGCCGCATATTTAATGAACACCACCTTGCCTGCCAAAAGGAAATATCACAATGAAGCAGATTTGTTGGAGTGGGGGCAGATAAACACCTGGACCAATTTAGAGATTGTTGATACCGCACCAAACATTGTGGAGTTCATCGCTTATTTTACAGAAAATGACGGAACAGCACATGTGCAAAGAGAACGCTCTCTATTTCAAAAAATAAATGACCGCTGGTTTTACGTCAGCGAGACAAAATAAAAAACGGCAATCCATGTAGTGGATTGCCGTTTTGTTTATAGGTTTTTATTGAAAGTCTTTCCGTCACCCTGTGCTTTTGGCAAAATGGTGAGATCAGCGATTTGAACATGTTCCGGTTGGGAAACAACAAAATAAATACTTTCAGCAATATTTTCAGCCTGTAGCGGATCAAATCCTTTGTATACATTGGATGCCTTGCTGTCGTCTCCTTTAAAACGTACCAGTGAGAACTCAGTTTCCACAGCACCAGGAGCAATGCTCGTCACTTTAATGCCGCTGCTCAACAAATCCAAACGCATGCCTTTTGTCAAAGCTTCTACCGCCCATTTTGATGCGCAGTAGGTGGTGCCATTGGCATAAACTTCTTTTCCAGCAATGGAAGATAGATTGATGATATGTCCAGCTCCAATAGGCAACATCAATGGAAGAACTGCCTTGGTAACATAAATCAAACCTTTGACGTTAATGTCAATCATCGCTTCTAAATCTGCTAGGTCTGCATCTTGGAAAGAAGCCAAACCGTGCGCATTCCCAGCGTTGTTGACTAAAACATCTATTTTATTAAAGTTTTCTGGCAAATTTGAAAGGGCATTAAAAACACCTTCCTTATCAGAAACATCAAATGTCACTGTGTGAACCTTTGTTTTCTCTTTTAATTCTTCAGCCAAAGCCTCCAAGCGTTCTGTGCGTCTTCCACATAAAATCAATTGGAAATCTGAAGCTAATTTTCGTGCCGTTGCCATCCCAATTCCTGAGCTAGCACCGGTTATTAATGCAGTTTTCATATTTCTATATTTGAGCCATAAAATTACAAAATCACCTCTTTTAATACTATTAAATTAAGGTTTGTTTTAACCCTTGAAGGACGCACAACCACAAATAATTAAAGAAGGAGCATTCTGGTTTGCGCTCTACAGGTTTAATAGCCTGCTCTTGGGTGGTGTTTTTAGTGGAATTTTGTAAAAATAAATTTCCAACTTTTGACAAAAGCTTGCGTTCCTTTTTAGCTTCTTTGTCAAAGAGGGTGATTTTTAAGTCGTCATAATTCATCCCAAAATTACCTGTGGCCACTTTGTTGTTTCCAGAAAAGTTAAATACCACCTTCTTCAGCATTCCATCCACACCAACCTTTAGATAAGGTTTGATAAATGGATTCATCCCTTTGGCAGGGAAATTAGTGATGGCTCCATTAATTTTAAAGGCATCTGCTTGGTTTAATATATTGAATTCCCAATGTGCTGTCAAGGGCGCCACATTCATAAAGGTAGTTTGTACATCAACCGTCGTGTTTGGCAGTTGGGATTTGTGATAGCCACTGCTGATGTTTCTTATGGTACCATTGAAATTGGCAAAGGTCAATTTTCCAGGGGAAACACTGTTTTTATCTTCTTCTTCATAGACCAGTTTGGAGTTGACTATTTTTATTTCGTCAATTTGTAATCCAATCGGGAGGTTTCTCAATTTTTTGCTGTACATATCATTGGTTACCTGTTCTGTTGGCGGCAGTGTACTTCTGTAAATGTTACAGTCCAATGCATTGGCAACCAATCTTGAAGCTTTGAGGTAAAACACGCCTGCAGCATCCAAGCCCCATTTCATTTGTTGGAGTGCTATTTTACCACTTTGTATGGTGTAGCGGTCTGATGCATATTTTAGTTTGCTGGTGTGTATGGCTCTGCTGTATTTGGGAGTCATCTTGAGGTTCAGCAATTCAAAGTTGTCGTTTTTGTAAACGATTCCATCTGATGTGATGTTGTAAAAGTCTCCGGTGTCGTATCTCATTTTTCCCGTTTTCAAGACTTCTTTTTCATAGGTAAAAGGGATGGACTGCAAAATGGTTTGATCATCCACCTGTATATTTTCCAAACTCAGGTTGAAATCAGCGACTGAAACCATTTCTTTTTTGTTCTCTACATATTTATATTGTGCATTGATGACGTCAAAAGATTTGATTGAGATGTGATCATTCAGCTCTAAGTCGTTGTTGGACTTGGTCTTTATTTTCTTTGGTTGATAAAAATGAGTAAACACGGGGTTTTTAAGTTTGATCTGATCCACCGTCAGTGCTTTTTTAACCTTATTTGAAATGTTGTTGATTTCAATATTGACATCGGTTGCTTTGATTTGATTTGTAGAAGTGAACGTGGATTTTTTAATTAAAATTTGGTTCACGTTAATTTCAAAGGGAATGAGCGGTTGGATAATCTTGGAGGCTTCTTTTTTTGCCTCTTGAAAAACGGTTTGATCCTTTTGATCCAGAATCTGAAATGCTGCCTCGTCAATTTCAATGCCTTTGATGTTGACATAGAAATCTTGCTTTTTATAGCCCCAATCAGTGCCTTGTAAATGCATTTTTGGTATTTCTACCCGCATTCGCGTATTGGTTTCTGTCGTTTCTTTTTGGAAGTTTTTTTTGCTTATGTCTGGATACAATAAAAATTTATCCATAAAAAATTGTTTGTTGTCCACAATGATCTCTCCAGTTTTCACTTGGTGGACCTCATTGAGTTGGGTAAAGGCAGAGTCAATGTGGATGGCATAATCAGTATAGGTAAACGGTATGTTCTTGTCAACAGTGTATTGCCCCATGTGGATGCCATACAGGTTCAGGTTTAGATTGTGTACCTCGTGCAGTTTTTTTTGAGCGTCATTGTTTAAATAGGTGAGGTGTGCATTCTGAATGCTGATTTGGTTGATGTCAATTACCTGTGACAATTTGGATTTTGACTTTACCGTGTCTTTAACCACAGGTTCCAAAACAGTGATTTCAGGTTTTTGTATGTATATGGTATAAGCATCTAGATTTTTTGTAGAGAGCAACTTAAAAAAGTTGACTCCAGTAACCTTGATTCCTTCCACAGTGCCATAAAAATCGATGTCTTTTTTGATGTTGCTCCCTTTTTTTGGATGCACATCAACACCCGTTATTTGCACACTGCTGTTCCAGATGGAGTAGCTCAAATCAGCATACTTAAAATCGTATGCGGTGTCGTTTTGATCTTCTATGATTTTTGGAAGTTTCTGTTTGATAAAATAATTGATTCCAAAGTTGAGCAATACCAATACCGCCAATGTAATTCCCGCAATTTTCCCGATTTTTTTCCAATGTATTTTTTTTGTCATATCCGATCTTTTATACGTACTACTTTATCCTTTCATATCAACGAGAATTAAGTCAATTAAGTATAAAAAAAATAGGACCCATTGGGTCCTATTCATCATCGTATGTTTTAGCAATTTTTTCAATGTTCATACTTCTGGCGCTGGCGTCAAAAATATCTTTATACACACCGTTCTGTGCATAAATCTCGTCGTGTTGTCCGCGTTCCACGACCTCTCCATTTTTCATGGCATAGATGTAATCGGCATCAATAATTTGAGAGATCGAGTGGGAGATAATCACCACAGTTCTTCCTTTTTTGATGGCGTCCAAACTGTTTTTAATCTGTTCTGTAGCTATGGCATCCAAACTGGCTGTTGGCTCATCCAAGAAGATAATCGGCGGATTTTTCAAAAACATACGCGCAATTGCGATGCGTTGTTGTTGACCACCAGACAAGTTCAGTGCTTTGGTTTCATATTGATCTGGGAGCGCCATGATTTGGTCGTGGATATAGGCTTGTTTTGCAGCATCCATCACAGCTTCCAAATCGGCTTCTGCATTTCCATATCTGATATTTTCCTCAATAGTACCATTGAAGATATGATTTTTCTGAAGCACCAAACCAATGTGTTCCCTCAGCGCGTGGGTGTCATAGGTAGCCATATCCACTCCGTCCAACAAGATTTCCCCCGCATTAGGTTCATAAAATTTGTCCAACAGGTTGATGATGGTACTTTTTCCAGCACCAGACAGCCCCACCAAAGCCGTGATTTTGTTTGGTTGGATATCAATATTTATATTGTGTAGCGCTTTAGTCCCGTTGGGATAGCTGAATTCCACATTTTTAAGTTCAAACAATCCCGTGATTTTATCTGGGATATAGCTTCCAGAAGTTTCCTTTTCTTCATCAGCGTTCAGGATGTCAAAGAAGCCTTCAGAATATATCAGTGCGTCATTCATCTCATCATAGATGCGGTGCAACTGTCTGATGGGAGCAGAGACGTTGTTGAACAACAGAATGTGAAACATGATGGCACCAATGGTCATCTGACCATTCAACACCAAATAAACGGTAAGGATGATGATCATAACCACACCAATTTGTTCCACAAAAGATTTCAAACCATCATATATAAAGTTGGTTTTTCTGGTAATCATTTGGTTTTCTGTCAACTGTTGTTGCAGGTCCAATTGCTTTTTAGATTCTATGCGCTCCCTATTAAAAGATTTGATCACCGTGATGGAGTCAATAATTCCAATAATCCCTTGAGATTTAGACTCCCTATATCCACGCATATTTCTGCGCCATCCGCTCAATTTGTTTGCTTGGTTAACGGTGATAAAGAAATAGATAGGGATGAGGATTAGCCCCACAAGTCCCACATAGAAATTGGCTTGGAACATCAAGAACAGCGCTACTACAGCATTGGCGAACAGCGGTAAAATATCAATAAAGAAATTTTGCACCAGACGGGTCAAGCTTTCAATTCCCCTGTCAATTCGCGTTTGCAATTTTCCAGATTCGTTATTGTTAGCAGTAAAAAACGCCAGTCTGTAAGTCAGTATGCGGTCAATAATTGCCTGAGCCAAATCTTTGCTCACCAAGATGCGCAATTTTTCACCATAGAATTTTTGTCCAAACTGAACAAAGGCATTCACCACCTCCTTAGTAATTAGGACCACAGAAATCAGAACAACCAATTCCATTCCCTCCTTTAGCTTTTGGTCGTGACCTAGTATTTCAGTGATTTGATCCACTGTGTACCTCAATATCCAAGCATTCACCTGAGCTGCAAAAGAGCCCACCAACGTCAAGATTAACGTTCCAAAAACCAATGTTTTGTACGGGCTTACAAACGGGTTCAGGTGTTTAAACAAATTTTTTATCGTCATATAAAGGATTAGTTTAAGAGTTTATAACGTCAAATACCTCCTTTAGCATACGGATGGAAGCCTGTTTTTTCTCCTGATCATATATTTGGGAAGTCACCATGATTTCATCAACTTCAGTAACCGCAAGGAAACGCTTCATATCCTCAAGCACTGTTTCCACAGAGCCAACAAAGCTACAAGCCGTCATGTCCTCCACATAAGGCCAATGCATTTCCTGCATTAATGCCTCCAGAGAATCCACTGGCGGTTGCATCATTTTGCGTTCATTTTTCACAATATTCAAAAAGTTCTGGTACATAGTTGTAGACAAGTAAGCCGCTTCTTCATCTGTTTCCCCCAGAATAGCATTTACACAAGCCATGGTTTTAGGTTCTTGTAAAAAGCTAGAAGGTTGGAAGTTTTCACGGTAAAAGTTAAAAGCCTCATACATCATTTTTGGAGCAAAGTGTCCAGCAAAGGCATACGGCAAACCGTAAGCAGCAGCTAGAGAAGCACTGTCCATACTAGAACCCAAGATCCACAGCGGCACCTCCAAACCCTCACCAGGGAAGGCACGCACCTTACTGTATTTATTTGTGTCAGAAAAAAACTTTTGTATTGCCGTCACATTTTGCGGGAATTTTTGTGATTGTTCATAGAAGTCCGGTCTGATTGCCATTGCCGTCATCCCATCAGTACCCGGCGCACGCCCCAATCCAAGGTCAATTCTCCCTGGGTACAAACTTTCCAACGTTCCAAATTGTTCCGCGATTACCAAAGGCGCGTGGTTTGGCAGCATAATTCCACCAGAACCCACACGAATTCTAGTTGTATTTCCAGCAATAAAACCAATCAACACAGAAGTCGCAGAGCTTGCTACATTTTCCATATTGTGATGTTCAGCCAGCCAGAAACGCTCAAAACCAAGTTCATCACACAATTGAGCATTCGCTTTTGTTTTCTGGAGCGTCTCCGCAATAGTACTATCAGCAGTAACAATAGCCAAATCAAGCATCGAAACTGGTATATATTTTTTCATAAGATATGTCATTAGATTTGGATGACAATTTACAAAATAAGAACAAGCAAGTAAAATTGTTACTTGTTAATTGCGGAATGTCACTTGTGGAATGTTATTGCTGCATTTTAATAAGTTTGTTTTTGTATATAAAAAGTAGGGATGTATTATGTGATATATTGTTTAGTTATATAACATAGATATAGGAGTGCATTAAATAACTACATCATTTGTTATATATGTTTCAAGTGTATATATCAGTGCCACAAAACATTTCTATAATCTACTTCCACAAACCACTTCCAAAAACTACTTCCACAAACAAATCAACCAACAATTGATGCTTCGACAGGATCAGCATGACACGGCGTTCCACAAACTACTTCCACAAAACATTTCCGTGTTTATACTTCGACAGGCTCAGCATGACACGGTGTATTCCACAAACCAAACACAAACCATTTCCGTGTCTATACTTCGACAGGCTCAGCATGACACGGTGTATTCCACAAACATGATCCACAAACG
>JAGHSS010000249.1 GCA_018065745.1 Candidatus Neoflavobacterium equi
CCCCATAATAATTTATTTCTAAGTGTTTTCAGAAAGGTAATTTCAGGAAACACAACCATATTTACAGTATGTGGCGCAAGTGAAATTTCAATCTTGGTTTCGCTGTCCATGGTTCTGGTTTCAGAATCTACAGAGATCAAAAACTGCGGTTCTCTGCTTTCCACCTTCATCTGAATCTTGCTTTTGTCGTTGATGATCAATGGTCTGGTAGTCAGGTTGTGAGGTGCAATTGGAGTGATGACCAAACAGTTGGAATCTGGTGTGATGATGGGTCCACCACAACTCAGTGAATATCCCGTTGATCCTGTTGGTGTGGATATGATGATTCCATCTGCCCAGTAATTGGCAAGGAATTCATTGTTGATATACGTCCCGATGGTGATCATTGACGTGGTATTCTTTCTGGAAATGGTGATTTCATTTAACGCAAAGTTCACATCAAAAGAAGATGGAGCACCCTGTGGTTGTTCCAGTTGAAGTAAGGTTCTTTTTGAAAGTTGAAAATCACCTTCAAACAATTTGATCAACAGGTCTTCTATGGCGTCTTGTTGCACATTTGCCAAGAATCCAAGCCTACCAGCGTTGATACCTACAATGGGAATGTTTTTGCTTTTGACAAAGTTTGCTGCTCTTAACGTCGTTCCATCACCTCCAATACTGATGAAGAAATCAACGTCATCTGGCAAATCAGCATTTGAAGTAAACGTTTCAAAAATAGATTCTATGGCGTGATTCTCAATAAGCAGGTTGTAGTAATCTTGTTCAAATACAACAGTAGCGCTGTATTTTCTAACAACCATTAACAGTTTGTTGATTATCTCTGGGGTAATGTTTTTAAAGGCTTGTCCGTAAATTGCAAACTTCATATTATAAATTTAAATATTTATCAAGGTAATCTGATCTGTGTTTGAGGGCGTTGATATAGGTGTCGTCCAAATGTTCGCTGATGATGTCATATTCATAACGTCGAAACGTTTGCAGGATTTCATTCATATTTCCCATGCTGAGTTTGATGGCAACTTGAATTCTTCCCTGGTTGATTTCGCTTATGAACAAACCATACAATTTACAGTTGTTGGTTTCAATGATTTGAGCAATTTCACTCATGCTGTATTCACTGAGGTTTTTTTCAACGATGATGGTATTTCCCTCTTCCTTTAAAAATGGGGTTTCTGCAAAAACTTCTACAATCGTACTCAGTTCATAATAGCCCACATATTGGTTCAGGTCATTCAAGACAGGCACCCTATTGGTGTCGTTGTCGTTAAATATCTGAAGCACATCAAACCAATTTGTTGTATTTCTTGTAAAAAACGGCATCAAATCAAGATTGATTTCAGCCAAAGCCTGGCTGTCATCTGCATCATATAATTCCTCACTGCTAATGTTGCCAATGAAAATCCCATCTCTCATCACAGGGAGGTGGGTCATGTTGTAATCTGCAACGTAATCCAAGGCTTGTTGCACCTTGTCTGTAAGTTGTAAAGGCGGTATTTCATTTGAAATGTATTGTTGCATATCCTTCATTAGACTCTGTTTTTTAGCTTGACTGCAAAATAATTAATTTTTGGCGGATTATTGTTTATTTATAGTTTGTATTTTTGTTTTAAAATTAAAAATCATGACTAAGTTATCTGTAAATATAAATAAAATAGCAACACTGAGAAATTCTAGAGGCGGGAACGTTCCAGACCTTTTGAAATTTGCTCGTGATGTACAGTCTTTTGGAGCAGAGGGAATCACTGTGCATCCAAGACCAGATGAGCGTCACATCAGATATCAAGATGCACGTGATTTGGTGTCTGAAGTGTACACAGAATACAATATTGAAGGGAATCCTGAAGGGAAATTTATTGACCTTGTTTTGGAAACCAAACCAACTCAAGTGACGTTGGTTCCAGATGCTGTGGACGCATTGACGTCTAATGCAGGTTGGGACACCATTAAGAATCAGGCTTTCTTGACAGAAATCATTGCAGAGTTCAAACGCAACGGCATCAGAACATCTGTGTTTATTGATCCTGTTTTGGGACAGATTGAAGGAGCTGCCAAAACGGGCGCTGAACGTATTGAATTGTACACAGAAGCCTTTGCGCACCAATATGGATTGGGAGATTTAAAGGCGATTGATCCTTATGTGGCTGCAGCAAAATTATCAGTTGAATTGGGGATGGGAGTGAATGCAGGTCACGACCTTTCACTTCAAAATATAGAATTCTTTAAAAGCCAAATTCCAGAGTTGTTGGAAGTTTCCATCGGACACGCTTTGATTGCAGAGTCTTTGTATTTGGGAATTGAAAACGTAGTTAATTTATATT
>JAGHSS010000047.1 GCA_018065745.1 Candidatus Neoflavobacterium equi
CTATTATGAAAATTAAAATAAAACACCTCCTTATGGGCTTTGTATCTCTGACATTTATGTCAGAGGTATCTGCTCAACAAGCGCCAGAATACACCCAGTATATGTATAACACCATGTCAATAAATCCTGGGTATACAGGAAGTACTGAGGGTCTGAACGCTAATTTATTATACCGTTCTCAATGGGTTGGTATGGACGGTGCTCCAAAAACAGGAAATTTTGGAATTCACGGTCCATTGGCAAATCAAAGAATGGGATTGGGATTAAATGTGGTCTCAGACAAAATTGGTCCGTCAAATGACGTTTCTGCAACAGCTAATTTTTCATACAATATCAATATTTCTACAGAGGCTACCCTTGGATTGGGAATCAATGCCGGAGCGAGAGTTTTGAATATTGATTGGTCAAAAGGACGTTACTTAGATAATAATGACGTTGTCATTGGTCAAAATTTAGACAATAAATTTTTGCCGGTGGTAGGTGCAGGAGCCTATTTGTTTACAGATCGTTTTTATGTTGGTCTTTCAGTGCCTAACTTTTTAAGAGTTGATTATTATGATGACATTCAGCAATCCACTGTGGTTGATGAATTACACTATTACTTAATTGCAGGATATGTGTTTGACATTTCAGAAAATGTCAAATTCAAACCTAGTGCCATGGTTAAAGCCGTTTCTGGTGCACCATTGGCTTATGATGTTTCTGCAAATTTCTTGTTTAGTGAGAAGTTTACCGTTGGAGCTGCCTATAGATGGGATGATTCTGTGAGTGGATTGGTTGGTTTCCAAATAACGCCTAGTGTATTTATCGGATATTCTTATGATTATACGACTTCAGAATTTACCAAGTATAACAATGGTTCTCATGAAGCGATCTTAAGATTCCAAATTAATAAAAAAGGTTCCAATCTAAAATCACCAAGATTCTTTTAAATTCTAAACTATGAAAAAAATACTAACTTTAGTGTTTATCATCGTTGTTCAAGTTTCATTTGGCCAGGCCAAATGGAACTCGACAATGAAGTTTTATAAGCAAATGAGTTATATTCAGGCTACTAATGAATATGAGTCAAAGATCAAAGACAATGAGCAACCACCTGCTGAAGTGCTTTCTGCTGTAGGTGATGCTTATTATCAATTGGGTAACTTCAAAAAAGCTTCCCAAGTATATGGTAACCTGCACCAGCTCCAAAGTCAAACCATGACTGATGCTGACTTTAGAAGATATGATATGTCTTTGAGAAGTGCTGGAAGATTGGAAGACGCCAACAGATTGGTTAAGTCTCGCATTGAAATTAATGGGGACGACAAAGAGAAAAAAAGATTCATAGCACAATTGAAACAATTGGACTCTTTGGCTAAGAAAAAGCCTTTACACCAAGTTAAAACGATTTCTAACAATACTAGAAATTCAGATTTCGGGGTTGCTTTTTACGGTAATAAAGTGGTCTATGCCTCTTCAAAGGATACGGTTAATCTCAAAAGTCTATACAAGTTAAACAACCAGCCTTATCTGGCAATGTATGAGGCAGAGTTGAGTCATTCAACAGGATCTTTTTCTAATGAAAAGAAATTTTTGCCAGAGATTCAAAACAAGTACCACAATGCAACTGTTGCTTTTTCTCCAGATTTGAAAACGGCCTATTACACGACAAACTCCTTACACAAGAAGAAATTGATTCTTGACGACAAAAGGATTAACAACGTTCAAATTGTCAAAGTGGACATCAAAAATGGGAAAGGTGAAAATCCAACTACCTTGTTTTTTGACAACAAAGAATACAGTTTTGGACATCCATTTGTTTGCAAAGAAGGGAAGTGGTTGTATTTTGTTTCAGACATGCCAGGTGGTTATGGAGAAACAGATATTTACCGTGTAGAAATTTTTGGAGACGCTTCTTACGGAAAGGTAGAAAACTTGGGTCCAGAAATCAATACTCCAGGAAGAGAGATGTTTCCAACCTGTGTGGGAGATCGCTTGTATTTTGCTTCTGACGGATATTATGGATATGGAGGTTTGGACATTTATCAATCCAAAATTGTAAACAACAAATTCGCTACTCCTGTAAACTTGGGTAAACCAGTAAATAGTACTGGAGACGACTTTGCATACATCATTGACGAAAAAGGTACTTATGGTTACCTTTCCTCAAATAGAGAAGGTGGAAAAGGAGATGACGATATTTACTTCTTCACCAAAGAAAAAGAAGCTTGTGATCAAATTGTACAAGGATATGTTACAGACCGCAAAACAGGTTTTCCTTTGGAAGGAGCTACAGTCATGATCTTTGATGAGTTTGGATCAAAAATTTCTGAAACCTTGACAGATGTTAACGGTTCTTACAAAATAGCGGTCCCTTGTGGTAAAATATATGTGTTTAAAGCAACTTACCCGGAATATTCTCAAGAAGAACAAGAGGTAAAAGCCCTTAATGGTGAAAAACCGATGGAACACATCGATTTTAAACTTGATAAATTGGACAATTATTTGGTTGACGACGGTGATTTTAAAAAGATCAACATCAACCCAATCTATTTTGACTATGACAAATGGGACATTTTACCACAGGCTGAAGTAGAGCTTAACAAGGTTGTTGACGTCATGAAACGCTTCCCTAAAGTAACCATCAGAATTGAATCACATACAGATTCTAGAGGTAAGGATGCTTACAATATGGTGTTGTCAGACAACAGAGCCAAAGCAACTCAAGCCTATATTTTGAGAAACGGCATCTCAAGTACCAGAATTAGCAGTGCTACTGGATATGGAGAAAGCAGGTTGAAAAACAAGTGCAGTAATAATGTAAAATGCTCTGAAGCTGAACATTCAATCAACAGAAGGTCAGATTTCATCATTGAAGAAATGTAAAATTTCTATTTCTAT
>JAGHSS010000257.1 GCA_018065745.1 Candidatus Neoflavobacterium equi
GTTTAGTTAAATTTGTAAAACTCAACAAACCCCAAAAAAACTCTAACTAAATGAAAGATGATAAAATCTGGCTTTCTTCACCACATATGGGAGGTAAAGAAATCCATTTTATAAATGACGCTTTTGAAAATAATTGGATTGCTCCTTTAGGTCCAAATGTGAATGGTTTTGAAAATGACATTCAGCATTATTTAAAAACAACAAATGGTGTTGCAGCATTAAGCTCAGGTACTGCAGCATTACATTTAGCATTGATATTAGCGGGTGTAAGCGCAGGTGATTTGGTAATTTGTCAAACCCTTACTTTTGCAGCTTCTGCTAATCCTATAACATATTTAAACGCAAAACCTGTTTTTGTGGACAGTGAGGACTTAACATATAATATGTCCCCTGATTTTTTAAAATTGGCAATTGAAGGTTGCTTGGCTACTGGAAAAAAACCAAAAGCCATTATAGCCGTTCATTTATACGGTATGCCATACCAAAAAGAAGCCATTGAAGAAATAGCTGCTTTTTATGACATTCCAGTGATTGAAGACAGTGCTGAAGCATTGGGAAGTTCTTACAAAGGTCAGAAATGTGGCACATTTGGATCTTTTGGAATTTTATCTTTTAATGGTAATAAAATAATAACTACCTCTGGTGGTGGTGCTTTAGTGGCCAACAAAGAGAGGACTGATAAGGCGGTTTTTCTGGCAACCCAAGCAAGAGACAACGCACCACATTACCAACATTCTCAAATTGGTTACAACTACAGAATGAGCAATATATGTGCTGGTATCGGACGTGGACAAATGGAAGTGTTAGACAATCACGTAGAGAAGAGAAGAGCTGTAAATAGCTTTTACAGATCATTGTTGCAGGACGTTGAAGAAGTAATTTTTCAATCAGAACCAGACGCAACATACTTTTCTAATTTTTGGTTAACATCAATACGCATTTTACCCAATGCTAAAGGATACACTACTACAGATCTAAGATTGGCTTTAGACGCCGCAGGCATAGAGTCTAGACCTGTGTGGAAACCCATGCATTTGCAACCGGTGTTTACAGATTGTGCCTTCTATGGTACAGATGTAGCAGAAAATTTATTTAATTATGGATTGTGTTTACCTTCTGGATCTAACCTATCTCAAGAAGATTTAAACAGAATTTCTGATGTTTTATCACAATTTTTTGAATTAAACTAGCCCCCTTGAAAATTCAACATTTATTTATAGATGAACCTATTTTGAACAAAATCTTCACAAAATATAATGTAAACACACTCAGATTTATACCCAGATGGATCGTTTTCCTTTTGGACCTTTTTGTCGTGGGTGTTGCCAATTACATTTCAGTATTGATTTTCTCAGGTATGGGTTTTACAAATGCAGCAGAGAATAACGTTTGGACATTGACCATCGTGTATTATTTTGTAACCGCTGTATTTTTTATACTCTTAAAAACCTACTCAGGCATTATCAGACATTCCACCTTTGAAGATGCCCTGAAACTTATATTTGCTCAACTTGGGATTTATTTATCTCTGGTAGCTGTAAATTCTTTTTGGAATTATAATTTCCACGTCAAGCTGTTTAGCAACTCCATTTTTCTCTTTGGAATTCTCTTGGGATTTTTTGGTTTGTTGCTGTATCGCATATTGGTGAAAATGCTTTTTGAAATCATTGCAATTTCAACTTCTGTAAATCCAAAATCAAAAGTTTTTATATACGGTCATGATACCTATGCCATGTCTGTTGCCAATGCGATTAAATTTGAAAAGTCTGGAAAATTTGCTGTCGCAGGATTTATGCATTCTGATTTAGATTTCAATGCTTCAACACTGATGGGATTGCCTTATGTCAAAATAAGAAAGAAAATCCCTGTCCACCTCCGTCACAATGGAGCTCAAGCCTTGATCATTGCAGATAAGAACCTGAGCAGAGAGCAACAGTTAAAGATTGTTGAATCTTGCTTGGATTACAATATGATGGTGTACACCTTGAATGTGGTAAACAAATCAGATGAGAAATTCACCATCAAAAATCTTGAGATTGAAGACTTATTGGAGCGCGAGCCCATACAGTTAGACAAAAAAACCATCAGCAATCAACTCCACAATAAAGTTGTTTTGATTACCGGTGCGGCAGGTTCAATTGGGAGCGAGATGGTCCTTCAGGTGTTGGCGTTTAAACCACAAAAATTAGTTTTGATTGACTGTGCAGAAACAGCGCTCCACCAATTAAAATTACAGTTGGAAGGTTTGAATACGCCCATTGATCTTCACTATATTATTTCAGACATTAGAGATAAAGATTTGATGTCCTCCATCTTTGAACGTTTTCAACCAGACGTTGTTTACCATGCCGCTGCATACAAGCACGTGCCCATGATGGAAGAGAATCCCTATCAAGCTGTTTTAACCAATGTGCATGGAACCAAAATTATAGCAGATTTAGCACTTCAATATCAGGTGGAAAAATTTGTAATGGTGTCCACAGACAAGGCGGTCAACCCAAGCAATGTTATGGGGGCCAGCAAAAGGATTGCAGAGAAATACATTCAATCCTTGTCAAAACACCCGCAAGCCATCGCCTATGCCTCAAAGTTCATTACCACTCGCTTTGGGAATGTTTTGGGTTCAAATGGTTCTGTCGTTCCCTTGTTCAAACAACAAATTGAAAAAGGGGGACCAGTCACCATCACGCATCCAGATATTATCAGGTATTTCATGACCATTTCAGAAGCCTGTCAATTGGTTATGGAAGCCGGAGCAATGGGGAACGGAGGAGAAATTTACATCTTTGACATGGGCAAACCAGTCAAGATTATAGAATTGGCCAATAAGATGATTAGATTGGCAGGATTAATCCCAAATATTGATATCAAAATTGACTATATCGGACTCAGACCTGGAGAAAAGCTCTTTGAAGAGTTGCTCAATAATTCCAGTCTTACCATTTCAACCCACCATGAGAAAATCATGATTGCTATGGAGAAAGATGAAAATTATACTGATTTATCCAAAAAAATTGACGAACTAATTACTGTTTCCCGTACTTTTGACTCTTTGAATACCGTCACAAAAATGAAAGACATTGTCCCTGAATTTAAAAGCATGAATTCAACCTATGTCAGTTTAGATATCTATTAATTTTAGAGACTTGAAAAAAAATACTTAT
>JAGHSS010000237.1 GCA_018065745.1 Candidatus Neoflavobacterium equi
GTGTAAATGAAGATATAAAAGAAGTTGAAAGTTTAGGAAATCAAACCTTCAGCATTGACAATAAATTTAGAACTTATAGATTAGCAATGGCTTGCACAACAGAATATGCAGCTTTCCATGTCAATCAGGCTCCAAACTCAGTACCACAATCAACTGAAACACAGAAAAAAGCTATTGTATTAGCTGCCATGAATGTTACTGTTAATAGATTGAATGCTATTTATGAAAGAGATTTAGCTGTTCGTTTAATTTTAGTAGCTAACAACACCAATATTATTTTTATTAATAGCGATAATTTTTCAAATAACAATGCTTCAGCATTAATTAATGAAAGCCAAAGTGTAATTACTAGCATTATAGGAACTTCTAATTTTGATGTTGGACATACGGTTAGTACAGGAGGAGGAGGACTAGCATCTCCTGCCCCATGTAATTCAAATTTTAAGGCTAGAGGTATCACTGGATCTTTCAGTCCGGTAGGTGACCCATTCGATATTGACTATGTTGCACATGAAATTGGACATCAATTTGGAGCAAACCATACATTCAACAACTCTTGTGGTGGTAACAGAAATAATCAAACTGCCGTAGAACCTGGTAGTGGAAGTACCATAATGGCTTACGCAGGAATATGTTCACCAAACATTCAGGGCAACTCAGATGCTTATTTTCATCAAATTAGTATAAGAGAGATTACTGATTTTTTAACAACAAACTCTAATAACTGCGCCGTTGTAATATCTGGAACAAATGCAACTCCAGTTATAACATCAACGTCTGGAAATAAAACAATACCAAGATCAACTCCATTTATATTATCTGCAACAGCAACAGATTCAAACAACCCAAACAGCTTAACTTATACGTTTGAGCAAATGGACAATCAAACTTCCACTCAAGCTCCGACAGCTACAGCTTTAGTAGGACCTAATTTCAGGTCAATTGCACCAACATCGACACCAAGTCGATCATTCCCTTCAATTAATACAGCTTTAGCAGGAACAACGAATAGCAACGGAATTGTTTCATCAACCTGGGAAAGATTACCAGCCGTAAGTAGATCAATGAAATTCATTGCTACGGTTAGAGATAACAATGCAGTAAATGGCGGTCAAACTGCTGCTTCAGAACTTACAGTTACATTCGCAAACGCAGGACCATTTTTAATCACTTTTCCAAACAACATAACTGGGTCTGGCAATCTTACATTTGCTTACGGTTCGCAAAGAACAATAACATGGAATGTTGCAGGAACAACAGCAAATGGCATAAATACAAGCAATGTTAATATTCTGCTATCAACAGATAACGGAAACACTTATACAACTTTAGCTGCAAACACACCTAATGATGGTTCTCAAGTTGTTACAATTCCAACATTATCAACACCAACAAATCAAGCTAGAATTAAAATTGAGGCTGTTGGAAATATATTCTACACGGTATCTAAAGCTTTTTCAATAGACACTGTGGCATCGAATAATGATTTCGAATTTGCTGATTTTAATTTATATCCAAACCCTACTTTCGACACTGTAAACTTATCATTTACCTCTACTTCTGGAAATGATATTTCTATGGAATTATTTGATATCAGAGGAAGAAAACTAAACACCTATTCAATAGAAAACACAGGAAGTATTGATCAAGTAATTGATTTATCTACTTACAACACTGGTGTTTATTTAATAAAGATAAAAGA
>JAGHSS010000082.1 GCA_018065745.1 Candidatus Neoflavobacterium equi
CAAGAAATCAAATAAAGTCATTATAAGTAAATCGTTATTAAGTGATTATATAAAGATACTAAAAGCGACCATGCTTTTGCATAAAAAGAAATTAAATTAAAAAACCGATACACTAGGTATCGGTTTTTAATTTCATCTATAGTTCAAATCCCATGTTCACTCCCAATTTCTGAGAGATCACTCTGGATAATTTTAATTTTAAATCAGGAATTTTAACTGACGCTAAAACCTCATCTGTAAAAGCATACATCAAAAGTGCACGAGCTTCTTTTTTAGGAATTCCACGTTGTTGCATGTAGAACATTGCAGTCTCATCCAATTGCCCAATGGTACAACCGTGAGAACACTTCACATCATCAGCAAAAATTTCCAACTGTGGTTTGGTGTTCAACGTTGCTTTATCAGTCAACAAAATATTGTTGTTTTGTTGGAATGCATCTGTTTTCTGTGCCACTTGATTTACAAAGATTTTACCGTTAAAAACCCCTGTAGAGCGGTCGTCATAGATCCCTTTGTAGTTTTGGTGAGATTCACAGTTTGGCTGCGCGTGGTTTACTAAGGTGTAGTGATCCACGTGTTGTTTATCACCAATCAAAGTAATTCCTTTCAGTGTACTGTCAATGCGCTCTCCCAATTGGTGAAAGTTCAAATTGTTTCTCGTGATGTTACCACCAAAAGAGAACGTGTGAACTGATGCAATACTTTCTTGTTTTTGAGAAACAAAGGTATTGTCAATTAGGTTTGCTGATTGCACGTCATTTTGCAATTTGTAGTAATCAACAATGGCTCTTTTTTGAGTAAAAATTTCAGTTACTGCATTGGTTAATACAGTTACATCAGTCAAACTTTGGTGACGTTCTAAAATTTGTACATGTGCATTTTCACCAACAATAATTAAGTTTCTTGGCTGTACAAACACAGGAGCAGTTCCCGTTGTGAAATACAAAATTTCAATCGGTTTAGCAACTACAGTAGACTTTGGAATGTTGATGAAGGCACCTTCATAAGCATAAGCCGTGTTTAAATTGGTCAAACTGTCTTCTTTGACAGCGATTTGATTGAAATACATATCGATGACCATCTTGTACTTTGGTTTTGTCAAAGCTGAAGACATCAAGCAAACGTCCAATCCGTCGTGAGTTGTTGAAGACAAATGAGAGCTGAATACCCCATTTATAAACACCAATTTGTATGTATCCACATCATTCAAGAAGTATTTTTTTACATCCTTAAATTCAACGGCTATTTCGTTTTTTCCAAAGATTCCAAAATCTGTATTCAATACAGCATTCAAAGAAGTGTATTTCCACGCTTCTTCTTTTTTGGTTGGAAAACCTTTATTTTCAAACACTTTTAGAGCTTCAGTACGAACTGCGTGTAGGTTATTTTCAGTGTCTACACGTTGTTCAAAAGCTAAAAAAGACGATACTAATTTTTCTTTTAAATCCATTACTTTAGTAATTAAATCTGGTTTATAAATACTTCCGGTCTTTGCCTGAGGTTATTTCAACCAGTCGTATCCTTTTTCTTCAAGCTCTAAAGCCAATTCTTTTCCACCTGTTTTAACAATTTTTCCATCGTGTAAAACGTGTACAAAATCAGGAACAATATAATCCAATAATCTTTGGTAATGCGTGATTACTAAAACCGCATTGTCTGCGCTTTTAAGTTTGTTAACACCGTTTGCAACAATGCGCAAAGCGTCAATATCAAGACCTGAATCTGTTTCATCCAAAATAGCAATTTTAGGATTCAACATCGCCATTTGGAAAATCTCATTTCTCTTTTTCTCTCCTCCAGAAAACCCTTCGTTCAAAGATCTAGACAAGAATTTACGATCAATTTCCAACAGCTCAGATTTTTCTTTGATCAGTTTCAACATCTCATTTGCAGGCATGTCTTCTTTACCGTGCGCTTTACGAGATTCGTTGATTGCTGTTTTAATAAAATTAGTTACAGAAACACCTGGGATTTCAACTGGGTATTGAAAAGATAAAAATACCCCTTTGTGAGAGCGCTCTTCTGGAGCTAGGTCAGCTAAATCCTCCCCGTCCAAAATTACTTCTCCTTTGGTAACTTCATAATTCTCATTACCTGCAATTACAGCAGATAACGTAGATTTACCAGCACCATTAGGTCCCATGATTGCGTGGATTTCTCCCGCTTTAATTTCTAAGTTAATCCCTTTTAATATTTCTTTATCCCCAATAGAGGCATGTAAGTCTTTTATTTGTAACATGATGTTTTTATATTTTTAATTTGGAAAATAAAATGCAGTAACCTTTAGAGATTAACCCACAGATCCTTCCAATGATATTTCTAACAACTTTTGTGCTTCAACAGCAAATTCCATCGGTAATTTATTCAAAACCTCTTTAGAGAAACCATTAACAATTAATGCAATTGCTTTTTCAGTAGGAATACCTCTTTGGTTGCAGTAAAAGATTTGATCTTCTCCAATTTTGCTTGTTGTTGCTTCATGCTCCAACTTGGCAGTAGAGTTTTGAGATTCTATATAAGGGAAGGTATGTGCACCACATTGGTCTCCCATTAATAATGAATCACACTGAGAGAAATTTCTCGCATTGTCAGCTCTAGGTCCAATTTTCACCAATCCTCTGTAAGAGTTTTGAGAACGACCTGCAGAAATTCCTTTAGATATAATGGTTGACTTGGTATTTTTACCAAGGTGAATCATTTTTGTACCTGTATCTGCTTGTTGGTAGTTATTTGTAACTGCGATTGAATAAAACTCACCCACAGAATTGTCACCTTTCAAAATACAAGAAGGATATTTCCATGTTACAGCAGAACCTGTTTCCACCTGTGTCCAAGAAACTTTCGCGTTCTTCTCACAGATAGCACGTTTGGTCACAAAGTTAAATACCCCACCTTTTCCACTAGCATCACCAGGGAACCAGTTTTGAACTGTTGAATATTTAATTTCAGCATCATTCAATGCAATCAATTCAACAACAGCCGCGTGCAATTGATTTTCATCTCTAGACGGTGCCGTACAACCTTCCAAATAAGAAACGTAAGACCCTTCATCAGCGATCAAAAGTGTACGCTCAAATTGACCTGTTCCAGCTTGGTTGATTCTGAAATATGTAGATAGTTCCATTGGACAACGCACCCCTTTAGGGATGTAACAGAAAGAACCGTCAGAAAACACAGCTGAGTTCAATGCAGCATAGAAATTGTCTGTTTGCGGCACAACTGTTCCTAGGTATTTTTGTACCAAGTCACCGTGTTCGCGAATCGCTTCAGAAATGGAGCAGAAAATAATTCCCTTTTCCTTCAAAGTTTCTTTAAAAGTAGTTGCAACAGACACAGAGTCCATTACAATATCCATGGCTACACCCGTTAGTTTTTTCTGTTCATTGATTGAGATACCCAATTTTTTGAACGTTTCCAACAATTCTGGATCAACCTCATCTAAACTTTTGTATTTATCTTTTTTCTTTGGAGCAGAGTAATAAGATATTGCCTGGAAATCAGGTTTTTCATATCTCACATTAGCCCATTCTGGTTCTACCATATTCTTCCAGATTCTGAAAGCCTCAAGACGCCAATTGGTCATCCATTCAGGCTCTTCTTTCTTTTGAGAAATGGCGCGAACAATTTCCTCGTTTAATCCAATAGGGAATGTTTCAGATTCTATATCTGTATAAAATCCGTATTCATACTCTTTGGTTTCGAGTTCTTTTTTTAATTCTTCTTCCGTGTATTTTGACATAATGCTTTATATAAGATCTAAAGCTCTATAAGAGTTCAGATATTAAATCTAATCGTTACTTCTTAACTGGTAAAGTTGTGTTTTATAAAGAGAAAGACTCTCCACATCCACAGGTTCTTGACGCGTTTGGATTGTTGAAAACAAATCCTTTTCCATTCAAGCCACCAGAGTATTCTAAAACGGTTCCAACCAAGTAAAGGAAACTTTTTTTGTCCACGGCAATTTTAATTCCGTTGTCTTCAAAAACCTTATCTTCTGGTTGAATTTCTTTATCAAATTTCAAGTCGTATGATAATCCCGAACATCCACCGCTATGAACTCCTACGCGTACATAGTCATTTACTGGGTCAAATCCGTCGTCTTCCATTAAGGAAACAACTCTTTTTCTAGCTGGTTCTGAAACTTTTATCATGATTTTTTGGTTTCTATAGTATTTAATAAACGCAAAGATAATTTAAAAAAACCACATTATTATAGTGGTAACATTTTTATAACTAATGATTTGATAAATTTTATCTATGTAGGACTGCTAAAAACTTTGGTTTTTATACCTTGCAAAAGCAAAAATTATCAAACAAATTATGAAAATATACCCTATAGAAAGTGGCAATTTTAAATTGGATGGCGGTGCCATGTTTGGCGTGGTTCCCAAAACCATTTGGAATAAGACAAATCCTGCTGACGCAAACAATCTGATTGACCTTGCGGCACGTTGCTTGTTGATTGAAGATGGAAATAGACTTGTTTTGATTGACACGGGAATGGGTTCCAAACAAGACGACAAATTCTTTAGCTATTACAGCCTTTGGGGAACGCATACCCTGGAAAATTCACTGGCAAAACACGGATTTCACAAGGATCAAATTACAGATGTCTTTTTGACACATTTACACTTTGACCACGTGGGTGGCGCTGTGGAATGGAACAAAGACAGAACGGGATTTACACCCACCTTTAAAAATGCAAAATACTGGACAAACCAAGCACACTTGGATTGGGCATTACAGCCAAATCCAAGAGAGAAAGCCTCCTTTTTAAAAGAGAATATCCTTCCCATAATAGAAAGCGGACAAATGCATTACATTCAAACTGCTGATCAAAATCTTTTAGAAAACAGTCCGTTGGGATTTGATATTTTATTTGTTGACGGCCACACAGAAAAACAAATGCTTCCCATATTGAATTACAAGGGGCAAAAATTAGCCTATTGCGCTGACTTGGTTGCCACAGCTGGACATTTACCCATTCCTTATGTTATGGGATACGACACCAGACCACTACTTACAGTAAGCGAAAAGGATTGGTTTTTGAATCAGGCTGCGACACACGGCTGGAAGTTGCTTTTGGAACACGACGCACACAATGAAATTATCACCGTTCAACACACAGAAAAAGGAGTACGCTTAAAAGACGTACTTACCTATCAAGATATTTTGTAAATTGTGTAACATTACAGATAATTATAT
>JAGHSS010000351.1 GCA_018065745.1 Candidatus Neoflavobacterium equi
ATAGTGGATATGTTTTGAATTTTGAAAATGTAGCTAATCCAATAATATACTTTTTTACAAATTTCCATAATTTTGATTTACCTACTGATTCTTCAAATCAAGCTACTGCTACAAGTACAGGTGCTATATTTCCTTTAGAAATCAATTATAACTGTGCCACTGCGAGTGCTACAGACTTCAATCAGTCCAAAATGGCAGTCTACCCAACCCCTGCAACCAACAACATACAAATAGCTTGTTTGACTCAAGATCAAAAATACGGAATTTTCAATGTTTTAGGAGCTCAGGTAGCCAGCGGAATGGCACCAGAAAATACAAGCATCAATATAAATAAATTGTCAAATGGCATGTACTTCATCAAATTAGACAACGGTCAGCACCTCAAATTCATCAAAGAGTAAATTTGAGAATTAAAAATAGAAGCACAAAAAAAAGCAGTTTTTCACAAAACTGCTTTTTTTATATTCATTACCAAGAGATCGGTTGGTAGTCTTTTAAAAATTTCCCACACCAGTGTTTTCCGGTATTGATTCCGTCAAACAAAGGATCCAAAACCCGTGCAGCTCCATCCACAATATCTAGTGGCGGTTGGAAATCCTGCTCTTCCTGTTTGCGTTTGGCCATTTCAGCAGGATCCTCATCAGTAACCCAGCCGGTGTCCACCGCATTCATGAAAATACCCTCCTTGCCCAAACTTCCCGCTGCCGTATGCGTCAGCATATTCAGTGCAGCCTTGGCCATATTGGTATGTGGATGCCTGTCGTCCTTAAATCCATAGTAGAATTTACCCTCCATAGCAGACACGTTAATGATGTGTTTTTTTCCCGTTTGGTCCAATTTCATCACCTCTGCCAAGCGGTTGCACAACACAAAAGGAGCCACTGCATTAACCAATTGTACTTCCACCATTTCTGCCGTTTCAATTTGACCCAATTTCAGACGCCAGCTGTTGGTCTTTCTCAAGTCCACCTGTTGTAAATCTGCGTCCAAGGCACCCTCAGGAAAAACCTCTTGGGACACCAATGCCTTGTCAAAAGAGTAGGGGATTTGGGACAGTTTTGCAGAAGCCCGCAATCCAATTCCCGCTTCCTCACCGTGCCAAGACACCGGTAAATTGGCCTGCATACCGCCACCAGAAGTCAAGAGTTGCAACTCTTCCAAACACGCCTGATGGTCCTTCAACAATTGTTGCGCACCTGCAGGCAAAGAAGAGAGCGCTTTTTCCTCATTGGGCATCAAATGGGCATAAAACCCAGAAGGCCTGCGCACCGTTTGAGCAGCATTGTTGATCAGAATGTCCAATCGGCCGTATTTTTGTTCAATATAATTGCAAAAAATCTCTACGCTGGGAATATGTCTCAAGTCCAATCCGTGCACGTGCAAGCGGTCTTTCCAATCCCCATAGTCCGCTTCTTGAGAAAATCTCAGTGCAGAATCCACCGGGAAACGCGTCGTCGCCACAACCGTTGCTCCACCGCGCAGCAGCATCAGCGCAATATGATATCCAATTTTTAGTCGCGATCCTGTAATAACTGCAAATTGACCTGTAACATCTGCCGTTTGAAAACGCTTGGCATAGTTGAAGTCCCCACAATCAGTACACATACTGTCATAAAAGTGGTGTAGTTTCGTGAAAGGCGTTTTACACACATAACACGGTCTTGGCGTTTGCAATTCCAAATCCCGTTCCAAGTTCAGATCTGCAGGCATCAACAGTTTTGGAGCCACAAACACAGCCGCTTCCCTCGCATCTCTGATCCCCGTCACCTTACGTGCCGTGCGGTCCATTTTTTCTTTTTTCTTTTTTGCCGCCAGCAAACCGTCTTTTTTGCGTCTGATCAATTCCGTCTTATCCGGACGTGCAAATTGGCCAGCAGCCTTGATCAACTCCAAGCGTTGTGCACTTGGGATCTCAAAAATCTGATCCGTGTTGGCGTTTAATTCATTCAGCAATGCAATGCATTTTGCAATGTCTTCACTGCTAATTTCCTTTGTGGAACCTGATTCCTCTGTTGGTACCATAATATACTTAATCATTTGGGGCAGAAGTACCCGTGCGGCAAAGATAGTTTTCCTATGCTGCTATTCACAATAAAATACAGACCTATTTTTTCCCTCCCCACACATCCCTTGATATTTAGCATAATTTTCTCAGTTTTATTCCCCACAAAATCCTTATATTTTCGTTCCTTTGCCAACTTTACTAAGAAACAAATAATTTATATGAATAAAGGTTTAATAGCCCTAGCTTTTGGTGGTTTGGCCATTGGAATGACAGAGTTTACCATGATGGGAATTCTCCCTGATATTGCCGCAGATTTAAACGTCCCCATCCCAGAAGCAGCACATCTCATTGCACTTTATGCCTTGGGCGTGGTTGTGGGAGCGCCCATTTTGGTGTTGTTTACAGGAAAGTTTGCGCCCAAAAAAGTCTTGTTATTTTTAATGCTTCTCTTTGTTGTTTTCAACGGTTTATTCGCCATTGCACCCACACAATTGACCATGTCTATTGCACGGTTCATGTCTGGATTGCCACACGGCGCCTTCTTTGGTGTGGGCTCTGTTGTTGCAGCAAAACTCGCCGTTAAAGGAAAAGAAGCCCAAGCCATTGCCATTATGTTCACCGGGATGACCATTGCCAATTTGGTTGGCGTTCCCTTGGGAACTTATTTGGGACATAATTATTCTTGGCGCATGACCTACGGGATAATTGCAATTCTTGGTGTCATAACTTTTGCTACCATACAGTGGTGGTTGCCAAGCAGTGAAAAAAACGAATCCAACCTTATATTTGAGCAGCTAAACTTCTTTAAAAAATGGCAAGCCTGGTTGTTGGTAGCCATCATATCCATTGGTACCGGCGGACTTTTTGCTTGGATTTCCTACATCGCACCCATGGTTACCAAAGTGGGCGGATTGGAAGAAAACCGCGTTCCGTTTGTCATGATTTTAGTTGGATTAGGGATGTTTTTTGGAAACCTATTGGGTGGAAAAGCGGCAGACACCCTGTCACCAACCAAGGCAGCAATGGTGTCATTTGGATGTATGGCCTTGTGTTTAGTAGTTGTGTTTTTCACCGCTCACATAGAAATCATGTCCTATGTCATGGCCTTTTTCACCGGGATGATCTCCTTCACCATTGGCCCGCCATTGCAGATGATGTTGATCAACACCGCCAAAGGAGCAGAGACCCTAGCCGCAGCAGCAGGACAAGCCAGCTTCAATTTAGGAAACACCCTTGGCGCATATTTTGGAGGCATCCCCATCACCATGGGATTGGCATACAACACCCCTGCATTAGTAGGAGTAGGGATGGCCATCACCGGCTCGCTCTTGGCATTTGCATTCCTCAAAACAGTAGAACAGAAATAAGATATACCCCATAAAAAAACCGTTTCAAGCCATTGAAACGGTTTTTTTTGACACTATTATTGTCGTTTTTATAATATATATTTTTTGGGCGTTCACCGGCATTTCCCAGCGCTGCGCTTGGTGAAATACCAGGCGTCGGGTTTTCCGCTATATCTTTTGGTCGGCAAGGCCTTCCAAAAGGATGCCGCTTCAACCCCTAACGCAGGACCCTATTCCTTACCACGTTCATATTGATCAGCCCATGCAATATCTTCCCCCAAGTCCTTTGCGGCCTGATACACAAAATGCGGATTTCTCAAAAACTCACGAGCCACAAAAATCAGATCAGCCTGTTCATTTTGCAAAATCTCCTCCGCCTGAGGCCCCGTTTTGATCAGCCCCACGGCACCAGTCAGCACAGAAGTCTCCGCCTTAACCGCAGCAGCAAAAGGCACCTGATAGTTAGGTCTCAAATCAATCTCTTGATGGTACACCGCACCACCAGTAGACACATCAACCACTTCCACACCGTTGTCTTTCAGCATTTGAGCAAGTTGAACCGTTTCCTCAATATTCCATCCACCCTCAGCCCAGTCAGTAGCAGAAAGTCTCACCCAGATTGATTGGGTAGTCACCACCTTTTTGATGGCTTCCAAGATTTCCATCAGCAGACGCGTTCTGTTTTCAAAGCTACCACCATAAAGATCCTCGCGCACATTCACCAAAGGCGACAAAAACTGATGCACCAAGTAACCATGAGCACCGTGAATCTCAATAATTTCATAACCCGCCAACACCGCTCTAGCCGCTGCCTGCCCAAATGCCTCAACCACCTCATGAATTTCATCCACCGTCAATGCGTGCGGAATCATATCCTTTGACGGGTGAAACGGCAGGGCAGAAGGCCCCACAGTTTGCCATCCCTCCGGTTGGTCAGCTGCAATTTGCACACGTTCAATCCACGGTTTGTTGTAGCTCGCTTTTCTACCCGCGTGCGCCAATTGAATTCCAGGCACACTCCCGTGTTCCTTCATAAAAGCCGTGATAGGTTTCAAAGCTTCAATATGTTCCTCCTTCCACAGACCCAAATCCCCATGAGAGATTCTCCCTTCAGGAACAACAGCCGTAGCCTCTTGAATAATCGCACCCGCTTTCCCCAAGGCATATTGCCCCAAGTGCACCAGGTGATAATTGGTAGCAAATCCATCCACCGCACTATATTGACACATCGGCGCAACAACGATTCTGTTGTTCAACCTGTGATTTTTTAATTCCAAAGCACTAAATAGTATACTCATTCTCTATATAACAATTTCTTATTGTTGTGTTTTCAATCCGAATGCTAAGATACAAAAATCAATTTTTAGTTATTAACTGTAAGTTGTTAATTGACAAAACCAAAATCAAACCTAGGTTTTTAGTAGTTTATATTAGACGTTTTTTTTAAGTATTTCATTTTAGTTGGTCTTTTTAGTAGTTCATTTTAGTAGCTCTTTTTAATAGCTTTTTTTTATAGTTCTTTTTAGTTGGTCATTTTAGTAGCTCTTTTTAGTAG
>JAGHSS010000149.1 GCA_018065745.1 Candidatus Neoflavobacterium equi
GCTTAAATCTTATATAATATTTAAATAATAATTTAAGTTGTAATTGTTTTGTAAATTTGCAATTCAATTTTCCCTTTATGAAATTTCAAGTAGTTTCCAAATATGAACCCAAAGGAGATCAACCCCAAGCTATTAAAAAGCTAAGTGAGGGCATTAACAATGGAGAACCATTTCAAACCCTTTTGGGGGTTACCGGATCTGGAAAGACATTTACTGTCGCTAACGTGATACAAGAAGTTCAGAGACCAACCTTAATTTTGGCCCACAACAAAACACTTGCAGCGCAGCTGTATACAGAATTTAAAAGCTTCTTTCCAAACAATTCTGTTCAGTATTTTGTATCCTACTATGATTACTACCAACCTGAAGCCTATATACCCGTTTCAGGAACGTATATAGAAAAAGACTTATCCATTAATGAAGAGCTTGAAAAACTGCGTTTAAGCACCACCTCTGCCCTTTTGTCTGGAAGGAGAGATATTGTAGTCATTGCATCCGTTTCTTGTTTGTACGGTATTGGTAACCCGGTAGAATTTCAAAAGAACGTCATAACCATCCACAAAAATCAAGTGATCTCAAGAACAAAGGTATTGCACCAACTGGTTCAGAGTTTGTATTCAAGAACAGAAATGGAGTTTACTCCAGGAACTTTTAGAATTAAAGGGGATACCGTTGAGATTTTCCCGGCTTATGCAGATGATCCATTCAGACTCCACTTTTTTGGAGATGAGATTGAGGATATTGAAAGTTTTGACAAGTCAACCTTAAAAGTTATTGAGCGCTATGAGAAATTAAATATTTACCCAGCCAATATGTTTGTGACATCTCCAGATGTTTTGAATGGCGCTATTTGGGAAATACAACAAGATCTTGTAAAACAGGTGGATTACTTTAAAAGTGTTGGAAAACATTTAGAAGCTAAGAGACTGGAAGAGCGCACCAACTTTGACTTGGAAATGATCCGCGAATTAGGGTATTGTTCTGGAATTGAAAATTACTCCAGATATTTGGACCGTCGTCTGCCGGGAACCAGACCCTTCTGTCTGTTGGATTACTTCCCAGACGACTATTTGATGGTTATTGATGAATCACACGTTACCGTTTCTCAAGTCTCAGCCATGTATGGAGGAGACCGTTCAAGAAAAGAAAATTTAGTGGAATACGGATTCAGACTTCCTGCTGCCATGGACAACAGACCTTTAAAATTTGAAGAGTTTGAAGCCTTGCAAAAACAGGTTATTTATGTGTCAGCAACCCCAGCAGATTACGAATTAAACAAATCTGAAGGGATTTATGTTGAGCAGGTTATTAGACCTACCGGTCTTTTAGATCCGATCATTGAAATAAGACCAAGTCAAAATCAAATAGACGACTTGATTGATGAAATACAAATCAGATGTGAATTAGATGAACGTGTTTTGGTGACCACATTAACCAAACGCATGGCAGAAGAGCTTGCCAAGTATCTGACCAAAATTTCGATCAGATGTAGGTACATCCACTCGGATATTGATACCCTTGAACGCGTTGAAATCATGCAAGATTTGAGAAGAGGACTTTTTGATGTATTGATTGGTGTCAATTTACTAAGAGAAGGATTGGACTTGCCAGAAGTTTCCTTAGTCGCTATTTTAGATGCAGACAAGGAAGGATTCTTGAGAAGTTCCAGATCTCTTACCCAAACTGTTGGTAGAGCTGCGAGAAACGTCAATGGTAAAGCCATTATGTATGCAGATAAGATCACAGACAGTATGCAGAAAACCATTGATGAAACAACGTATAGAAGAGCCAAGCAAGAGCGATTCAACAAAGAACACGGCATGGTGCCACAGGCTTTAAATAAAGCGATTACTAATAGTTTAGGGAAATCTGAAGCGACCAAGACCATGGAACGAGAAAACGCCCCTAAAGTGGTTGAACCTGAGAATATGTACTTATCAGACGGCGATATTGACAAGCGCATCAAAGAAAAGAGAAAACTGATGGAAAAAGCGGCAAAAGAACTGGACTTTATGCAAGCGGCAAAACTCAGAGATGAAATCAAAGCACTGCAAGAAAGAAAAAGCTAAATTTTGATGGTCATTTATAATGTGACCAATTAATATACCTCCTAAATATAAAAAGCTGATGGAAAATCCATCAGCTTTTTTTTGTACGCATATCTGTTATAGTGCCGTGGTCTCTTAAATTATAAAGGAGAAAAACACTAAAAATTTAAGCGCAAAAAAAATGCATCTCCTAAAGAGATGCTTTTAATATATATCGAGTGATTATTTCTTTTTTAAGAATTCATCTACTGCCTCAGGAGACATAACTGCTTCAACGAATGTGTAAGCTCCAGTTTTAGGAGATTTTACCATTTTGATAGCTTTAGTTAATCTTTTAGAAGCGGTCTGTAAAGTTGCTACGGTTTTCTTTGCCATGACTTACAATTATTTAATTTCTTTGTGAACAGTAACTCTTTTCAAGATTGGATTAAATTTTTTAATCTCTAATCTGTCTGGAGTATTTTTTTTGTTTTTTGTCGTGATGTATCTTGAAGTTCCAGCAACACCTGATGCTTTGTGTTCAGTACATTCCAAGATTACTTGGATTCTATTACCTTTCTTTGCCATTGTAATATATATTTTAAAGGTTCAGGAATTATTTAATGATTCCGTTAGCTTTAGCTTTTTTCAAAACTGAAGCGATACCATTTTTATTAATTGTTTTGATAGCAGAAGTAGAAACTTTTAAAGTTACCCATCTGTCTTCTTCAGGAATGTAGAAACGTTTCTTAAATAAATTAACGCTAAATTTTCTCTTTGTTTTGTTCATAGCGTGAGAAACGTTGTTTCCAACCATTGCTCTCTTACCTGTTAATTCACAAACTCTTGACATTATTATTATCTTTATATTCGTTATTCAAAATCAGGGTGCAAAGTAAATGAAAAGAATTCTTTTTTCAAAAGAAAAACTAAAAGTTTTTTAATAATTCTTTATAAACCAATTCTAGACCTTTATTTGTAGCTGATTTTACTACCTTTTCTCTTGGTTGTCCAAATTTAAATGCCTCGCTAAATGTCCCATCAGGTGTTGCGATTCCTATAAATACAGTTCCAACGTCTGCATCTGAATCCCCTTTGGAAGGGCCTGCATTTCCTGTGCTTGCAATTGCGAAATCAACTTGAAACAAATCCCGTGCTCGTTCAGCCATTTGAATGGCCACTGCAGCACTTACTACTGAATGTTCATCAATTGTATCCTGAGAAACTCCAAGTATTTTAACCTTCGTATCTGTTGCATAGGTTACAATTCCTCCTCTGAAAAATTGTGATGCTCCAGGTATTCCAGTAAAACACGAGGCCAGTTTACCTCCCGTACAACTTTCTGCCACTGCAATAGTGTGGTTTTTTGACTTTAATAGAGCCGCTACTTGATGTTCGATTGGAAGCTGTTCATCAAGACTCACAATGCAATCTGGTATAATCTTGGTTAGCATATTGACCTGATTATGGATTGCTTCCTCTATTTTAAGCTTGTCCTTCCCAGCACTAGACAAACGCAGTTTTACCACGCCTGGACTTGGAAGATAGGCCAAGTGAATGGATGCAGGAAGTTGATCCTCCCAAGCAGCTATTCGCTCTGCCAACAAACTTTCGCCAATTCCATGTGTCAAAATATTCCTATGAACATTATAAAAAGGTTCAAACATATGCTGTACCCATGGAGCGATCTCATTTTCCATAAGATATCTCATCTCAAATGGAACGCCCGGCAAAGATATAAAAAAAGTTTTATTTTTCTGCAATAAAATGCCGGGTGCAGTACCAACTTTATTAAAAAAAACTTTTGATTGACTTGGAACCCAAGATTGCTGTCTGTTAATTTCACTTAACTCCCTACCAAACAAGCTCTTAAGTAAATCCGTCACATGTTTAAGAACTGTTGCATCTTCAATTAATTCATCATTAAAATAGGAACAAAGTGTCTTTTTTGTGATATCATCCTTGGTTGGCCCCAATCCTCCCGTCATAATTACCAGGTCAACTTGATCTTGTAAATGACCTAAAGTTTCTAAGATTGCCTCTTTTTTATCTGCAATTGATCTCATATTAACGACCTGGAATCCCAAGGTATCCAAAGTCTTTGCAATAAAAGATGAATTCGTATCAGCCACTTGACCAATCAACAATTCATCACCTATAGTTACAATAGCTGCTTTCATAAGGCTAAAATAAAAAAAAACAGTCTGTAAATTTTACAAACTGTTTCTAATGTTATGATTAAAGATTAAAATCTTTCTTGATTTCTTTGACCGCGTGGTCAATCAAGCTTTTTAATTCTTTGTAAATTTCTCTTATTTCCTTTTTTTGACCTGTAGACTTGGACCAATCCATTATTTGAATATTAAATTCATAAGCTTGGAACAATCCCAACAAATCTAATGTCGGTTTTATTTTGTGCGAAGCAGCATAGACTTTAGTAAAGTCCTTTTCTTCTATACCTTCTTTGATGTTTTTGATCTCAACCGGTACTTCTTCTAGGAACAAAGCCATGATGTGCAAGGCAAATTCCTGATCGTTGTCTGAAAGTTCGTAAACTTTGGATAAATTATAATATAAGGGCATCTATTATTTTATTTGTAATCTAAAGCGTTTCTCTCCTTCCAAATATCCTTCCAAAACATCATTTGCTTCCACTCTACCCACACCTGCTGGTGTACCTGTGAAAATTAAATCTCCTGTTTTTAAAGTAAAATATTTAGACACATAGGAAATGATCTCATCAATGTTCCACAACATATGACTGCTGTTTCCACGTTGAACTACTTCTCCATTCTTGTGTAACTCAAATGTAATACTTTCTAGAGATTTAAAATTATTTTTCGATGAAAGGTCACTTATTATCGCTGAACCGTCAAAACCTTTGGCTATTTCCCAAGGTAAGCCTTTTGATTTTAATTCAGATTGTAAGTCTCTAGCAGTGAAATCTATTCCAATACCAATTTCATCATAATATTTATGAGCAAATTTTTGATCAATATGCTTTCCTACCTTACATATTTTAACTACTAGTTCAATTTCATGATGAACATCGTTTGAAAATTCAGGTAAAAAGAAGGGAAACTGCTTTGGTAATATAGCCGTGTCTGGCTTCATAAAAATTACAGGAGCAGCCGGTCTTTCATTGTTCAATTCTTCAATATGGTCCACATAATTACGACCAATACAAATAATTTTCATGTTGTAATAGCTGTTTATTTAGTATTGAGTTTGCGCAATTTAATTGCTGTCAAAACTTTTTTAGTGTATAAAGGGAAATCTGCATTTTGAATCCACCCAAAATATCCCGGTTCTTTGTCCAAAACTTCTTCTACCAAAACACCTTTGTGCTTCCCAAATGAAAAGACTTCTTGTCCTTCTTCATTGGCCACTATGAATCCAGCAAAATCTACAGATTTTTTACGCGTGGTATATTCAGATAGCAATTTGATGTCTTGAGGCAAATCCTCATAACGATCCAATTGAGATTTGAATATTTCATACGTAGCCTCTGTATCAGCCAAAGCTGAATGTGCGTTTTCCAAAGTTTGGTTACAGTAAAAACGGTAAGCTGCACTCAAGGTACGCTCTTCTTTTTTGTGAAAAATAGTCTGCACATCAACTGTTACTCTATTTTTCATATCAAAGTCCACTCCAGCTCTTAACAATTCTTCTGCCAATAACGGAATGTCAAATCGATCTGAGTTGAAACCTGCTAAATCTGAATCTTTGATCATTTGGTATACCTGTGATGCCAATTGAGCAAACGTTGGTTCATTAGCCACTTTTTCATCCGTAATTCCATGAATTGCTGCACTTTGTGGCGGTATAGGAATGGTTGGATTTACCAACCATGTTTTGCTTTCTTTATTTCCATTAGGATAAACTTTAAGTATCGCAATTTCTACAATTCGATCTCTAGCGACATCTATTCCTGTTGTTTCTAAATCAAAAAAACAGATCGGTTTATTTAACTTTAATTCCATGGATTCTTTTTTGTGTATTTACAAAGATAAAGTATTGATTTAAAAATTGCGTCTGAATCCCATTAAAATCCGCTGATGAATCTATATT
>JAGHSS010000034.1 GCA_018065745.1 Candidatus Neoflavobacterium equi
GTATTTTATTAGTTAATTAGTATATTGCAGCACTAAATTTATTACCTACTTAAAGTATGAAAATTAACAGAGTATTGACTTTACAGATGTTAGCCGCTTTGGCGTTGACATTTACGTTTGCTAGTTGTAGCAAATCTGGGTCTTCAAAAGGCACTTCTAAGGCAACGGGTTGGAAAATCAACGATAAGAATGGTGGTTTCCAATACAATGACAAATACAAGAAGCAAGCTTTACCTCCGGGTATGGTTGCCATTGAAGGTGGGACTTTCACAATGGGGAAAGTTGCTGATGATGTGATGCACGATTGGAACAACACTCCAAACCAACAACACGTACAATCATTCTACATGGATGAAACTGAGGTTACCAATGCAATGTACGCTGAGTACTTATATTGGTTAAAAACAGTTTTCCCTCCAACAGAAGAAAACTACAAACACATTTACGAAGGAGCTTTACCTGATACTTTGGTATGGAGAGATCGTTTAGGATATAATGAAACCATGACAAACAACTACTTGAGACACCCAGCTTATGGGGAGTATCCTGTGGTAGGTGTGAACTGGATTCAAGCTTCTGAATTTAGCAAATGGAGAACTGACCGTGTTAATGAAGGAATCTTAGAAAAAGAAGGATACCTTAAAAAAGACGCTAAAATTACTGATGTTAATGGTGAAAACACCTTCAGTACTGAGGCATACATCAATTCACCATCTACAGTAATGGGTGGAAATGAAGAGATTGTTTTAAGAGGTAAAAAAGGAGCTAGAAAACAAGCAACTAAAGATGGTAAAGAACCAACGAATGTATTTGCTCAACGTTCTTCTGGAATCATCCTTCCTGAGTACCGTTTACCAACAGAAGCTGAATGGGAATATGCAGCAACTGCAATGAATGGTATTAGAGAATACAACTTATACAAAGGAAAAAAGAAATACCCTTGGAGTGGTCAATACACACGTTCTTCTAAAAGATCAACTAGAGGAAAACAATTGGCTAACTTTAAACAAGGAAAAGGAGATTACGGCGGAGTTGCTGGATGGGCAGATGACGGAGCTGATATCACTGATAAAGTAAAACAATACCCAGCGAATGACTTTGGTTTATATGATATGGCCGGAAACGTTGCTGAGTGGGTTTCTGACGTTTACAGACCGATGGTTGATGATGAAGCAAATGACTTCAACTACTACCGTGGTAACGTTTACATGAAAAACAAAATCAATGATGAAGGTGGTATTGAAATCGTTACTGCTGACAACATTAAATACGACACTTTGAGTAACGGACGTATCATGGCAAGAAATTTCCCTGGTCAAGTAGCTCAAGTTCCAGTTGATGAGAATGAAACTTATTTGAGACAAAACTTCTCTACTTCAGATAACAGAAACTACAGAGATGGAGATACTCCTTCTTCTAGATTCTTTAACTTTGGTGGTGATAGCGAAGAGTCGTTAAGCAAAAACCCAATGTATGACGCTCCTAAACACAAAATTACTGTGGACTCATTAGGTAACATGAGTAAAAACCAAGATAAATCAGAAAAGAGAACAACGTTGATCAACAACGACTCTAGAGTTTATAAAGGTGGTTCTTGGAGAGATAGAGCGTACTGGTTAGACCCAGCTACAAGAAGATTCTACCCTCAAGATATGGCAACAGACTACATCGGATTTAGATGTGCAATGTCTAAAGTTGGTCCAAAATCTGACAAGAGAAAAGTAAGAGGTTAATAAAAACATTTTCATACTAGAAACGGAAGTTCATTATCTGAACTTCCGTTTTTTTTATTATTTTTATTCTATGAATTTAGAAAGTATACACAACAAATATATAAGTAGCTCTGGGGTTACCACAGATACTAGAAACATCATGCCTAACAGCATGTTTTTTGCGTTAACGGGTGAACACTTTAACGGAAACCTATTTGCACAACAAGCATTAGACGCAGGTGCTGCCTTTTGCGTTGTGGACCAAGAAGTGGAAACCAATGCTCCTGAAAAGATCATTAGAGTAAACGACACTTTGGAAGCTTTGCAACAATTGGCCAATTACCACAGAAATCAATTTGATATCCCAGTTATTGGACTGACAGGAAGTAATGGTAAAACAACAACGAAAGAATTGATTCACGCCGTGTTGTCACAAAAATTCAACACCATCGCGACCATCGGGAACTTGAACAACCACATTGGGGTGCCATTGACTTTGTTGCGCATAAACAAAGACACAGAGGTAGCCATTGTGGAAATGGGTGCCAATCACCAAAAGGAAATTGAACTATTGTGTGAGATTGCCAATCCTGATTATGGATACATCACCAACTTTGGCAAGGCACACTTGGAAGGATTTGGCGGTGTGGAAGGCGTGATTAAAGGCAAAAGCGAATTGTATGCCTACTTACTTCAAAACCACAAAACGGCATTCATCAACCTCAACGATCCCATTCAAAAAGAGAAAAGTCAAAATTTAAAACACCTGAGTTTTGGAGCTGACGCAGCAGCTGATGTGGTGATTGAACAGGTGGAAGCTGATCCTTTTGTACGTGTTGGATTCCACAACCTGATTGTACAATCACAGCTGATTGGCATTTACAACAGCAACAATATGGCCGCAGCAATCACCATGGGAATTCACTTTGGTGTGGCTGATGCTGACATTAAAAAGGGTCTGGAAAACTACATTCCTCAGAACAACCGTTCACAGATCATCAACCGTGGATCAAACAAGATCATCAAAGATGCATACAACGCCAACCCAAGCAGCATGGAGGTGGCTTTAAACAATATAAAACAACTGGAAGACGCACATAAAATCGCGGTTTTAGGAGATATGTTTGAATTGGGAACTGACAGTGCAGCAGAACACAAAAACATCATAGAATTGGCGCTATCAAGCCAATTGGAGGGGGTTTACTTTGTGGGAACCCACTTCTTTGAACATGCTGCTGCATATGAAGAACGCGCACATTTTTTCAACAGCATTGAAGATTTAAAAACCGGCTTGCAATTGGACGGTTTGGAGAATAAAACCATTTTAATAAAGGGCTCACGAGGCATGGCTTTGGAGCGTTTGTTGGAGTAGCACTCCAAACAATCATGTAGCATACTGATATATAAACAAAAAAAAGGCAAAAACTTAAAATTAAGTTCTTGCCTTTTTTTTGTGTAATCATATTGAACAATATCCTTTGACCCTATATCAAGGGTCAAAGGATATTGTCCAATAT
>JAGHSS010000117.1 GCA_018065745.1 Candidatus Neoflavobacterium equi
CCTTAAAGTAATGAAAATTTCATAATTTGCAAGCCTGTAAAAAAATCACACATGAACGATGTTACCCGATTATTTGAATTAGCATATTACCAATTAGAAAAGTACCCTTTAGCTGATTCAATTGTTGACAAAGTTGATGGTGTTTGGCAAAAAACATCAACTCAATCCTACATAGAACAAGCAAATGCATTATCCAGAGCCCTACATCATATGTGGATTACCAAAGGGGAAAAAATTGCATTAGTTTCCAAAAATAACAGCTCACAATGGAACATAACAGACACAGCTTTACTACAACTAAATGCCGTGACTATTCCCATATATCCAACACTATCTGACGAGGTTTTTGAGCATGTCTTAAATCACTCTGAATCAACCTATTGTTTTGTATCAGACATAGAATTATACCAAAAAATTAAAAGTTTACTTCCCAATCTAAAATTCCTAAAAGAGATTTATGCATTACAGCCTGTTGCTGGTGTAAAATCAATTGCAGATTTTATTGAAGAAGGACGTCAGTTGGATTCGCAAAGTGAAATTGAAGAGATCAAATCAAAGGTATCCCCTTCAGATTTAGCCTCAATTATATATACCTCAGGAACTACAGGAATGCCCAAAGGGGTAATGTTGTCTCACAACAACATCTTGAAAAACACCCTGTATTCTACAGAACGTGTCAACCTTGATTTGGGGAATACCAAAGCTTTGAGTTTCTTACCATGCTGTCACGTTTTTGAGCGCATGTTGATTTATTTGTATCAATACCAAGGATATTCTGTATACTTTGCTGAGTCTATTGACCATATTGCGGCCAACATCAACGAAGTGAAACCCAATTTAATGACTGTTGTTCCAAGGCTTTTAGAAAAGGTATACGACAGGATCATGGAAAAGGGAAGCCAGTTGTCCGGTTTCAAAAAGATAGTGTTCAATTGGGCTACTAAAATAGCTGAGCGTTATGAGCCATATGGAGCAAACGGTCCTATTTATGAATTGCAGTTAAAACTAGCTCAAAAATTAGTTTTAAACCAATGGAAACAAGCCTTAGGTGGTGAATTCAAATTAATTGTTTCAGGATCTGCTGCATTGCAACCAAGATTAGCAAAAGCGTTCACTGCTGCACAAATGCCGGTTATTGAAGGTTATGGTTTAACAGAAACTTCACCAGTAATTGCAGTTAACGATTATAAAAACAACGGTTACAAATCGTTTACAGTTGGAAAACCATTGCGTCAATTGGAAATAAAGATTGCTGCAGACGGAGAGATCTTATGTAAATCAGAATGTGTGATGTTGGGATATTACAAAGACCCAGTTAAAACAGCTGAAGTAATCAAAGATGGATACTTCCACACAGAAGATATTGGCGTTTTAGATGCAGACGGATTTTTAAAAATCACAGACCGCAAAAAAGAAATGTTCAAAACTTCAGGTGGGAAATACATCGCACCACAGTTGATTGAAAACGTCTTGAAAAAATCAAGATTCATTGAACAAGTATTGGTTGTTGGAGAAGGTGAAAAAATGCCAGCTGCATTAATACAACCAGATTTTGAACATTTAAAAGCGTGGGCAAAAGAACATCATATTGACCATGCAGACACCAATGAACAATTGGCGACAAATGCAGAAGTAATCAAAAAAGTTCAAGAAGAAATTGCACAATACAACGACGAGTTTGGTCATTGGGAGCAGGTTAAAAAAATTGCATTGACCCCTACAATCTGGTCTATTGAAACAGGTGAATTAACACCAACGTTAAAATTAAAACGTAAAAAAATCATTGAAAAATACAAAAAACTATATGATTCAATATACAGATAACTAACAATTACCTGTTCTGAGTTATAAAAAGTGTTCTATTACTATTTTTTTATACAGCGTCTGAAGCAACTTTGCTTCAGACGTTTTTTTTTTGCGTCTATTTTTAGA
>JAGHSS010000086.1 GCA_018065745.1 Candidatus Neoflavobacterium equi
AATCTAAACAGATTATTTGTTGCAGCTGTTATGTTAGCTGGAGTAAGCTCTCAAGCACAGGATAGCAATAACCCTTGGAGTGTTACTTTTGGAGCTAACGCTGTTGATGGAGCAAGAGTTAGTGCTGCATCAAAATTTGAGGATCAATTTTCTCAATATTTTAATGCAAAAGACAACTGGAGTATTATTCCTTCAGTATCTTACATTAACGTGAACAGATACCTAGGAGATGGATTCTCTATCGGGGTAACTGGATCAGTTAATAAAATTAATAAATTCGTAGACAGAAGACTTACAGTTCCTGGAGAATATCCAGTTTCTAATCCTGGAGACTTAATGTACTACGGTGCTGATGCAATCGTGAAATATAGTTTCATGGAAATGATCGGTACAAAATGGTTTGATCCATATTTACATGTTGGTGGAGGTTACACTTGGTTAGGTGATGCTTCTGCAGGTACAGTAAATGGAGGTATCGGGTTGGCTTTCTGGTTTACTGAAAACATCGGTGTTACTTTACAGTCTACTTACAAACACTCATTTGATGATACAAGAACTCCAAATGTTGACGTGGCTTCTCACTTACAACACTTTGCAGGTATCTCTTTCAAATTTGGTGGAAAAGATACTGACGGAGACGGAATCTATGATAAAGATGACGCTTGTCCAACTGAAAAAGGATTAAAAGAATTTGACGGATGTCCTGATACTGACGGTGACGGAATTCCTGATAAAGATGACAAATGTCCTAACGACTTTGGTCCTAAAGAATTAAACGGATGTCCTGATACTGACGGTGACGGAATCATTGATATTGAAGACGCTTGTCCAGAAATTGCTGGTCCTGCTGCTTTCAATGGTTGTCCTGATACAGACGGAGATGGTGTGCCTGATAACTTAGACAGATGTCCTAACGAACCAGGTGCTAAAGATAACGCAGGTTGTCCTTGGCCAGATAGAGATGGTGACGGTGTAGCTGATAAAGATGATAAATGTCCAGACGTTAAAGGAACTGTTGCTAACAACGGATGTCCTGAAGTATCTGAAGATGCTATCAAAAAATTGAACGCTTATGCTAAAACGATCTTGTTCAACTCAGGAAAATCAACTTTCCAAAAACAAACTTATACAGTTTTAGAGTCTATTACAGGAATCTTGAAAGAGTACCCTAACTCTAAATTCTCTATTGAAGGTCACACTGATAGCGATGGATCTGATGCTTTAAACCAAAAGTTATCTGAAGAAAGAGCTGCAGCTGTTAAAAATTACCTTATTGAAAAAGGAATTGACGCTTCTCGTTTGTCTTCACAAGGTTTCGGTGAATCTAAACCAATTGATTCAAACAAAACTGCTAAAGGAAAAGCAAACAACAGACGTGTAGAAGTATTATTACAAAAATAATATTCTTTAGACTTCTAAATATTTTAAAAACACCCTGAATCATCAGGGTGTTTTTTTTATTTTTACCATCCATGGAAACCTTCTTAGATAAATTAGCCGCACAAATAGTTACTCACTTTGGAGATGATCTTTCCAATGTTACTGTTGTTTTACCTAATAAAAGAGCTCGTATCTTCTTGATAGAGGCTTTAAAAAATCAAATTACAACCACCGTTTTCGCTCCTAAAATTGTCAGTATTGAAGACTTTGTTCAAGAAATGGCAGGCATTAGAGCTATTGATCCGATTGATTTACTGTTTGAATTTTATAAGGTGTATGAGCAATTGACACCCGTTTCTAAAATGCAATCCTTTGAATTGTTCGCGAACTGGGGGAAAATACTACTGCAAGATTTTAATGAATTGGACCGCTATCTTCTGGATCCAGACCATGTGTTTTCTTATTTAAAAGATATTGAAGTGTTGAAAAGATGGGATTTAACACCCCAGCAAACAACTAAAATGATTGATGACTCTTTGGAGTTTTGGAGTCGTTTGCCGGAGTATTACAACACATTTTACCAGCATTTAAAAAATCTTGGCGTTGGATATCAAGGTTTGATATACAGAGAAGCTGTGCTTCGTTTAGCTGATTTTGTACAATCCATACCAGAAAAACACCAATATGTTTTTGCTGGCTTTAATGCGTTAAATCAATCTGAAGAACATATTTTTCAGAAGATGATGCAAGAAGAGAAGGCATTTGTATACTGGGATATTGATACTGTTTTCTTGAATGATTACTACCACGATGCAGGTTTGTTTGTGAGGAAGTTCAAGAAAAATTGGAAGCAATATGCCCACCAAGATTTTGAATGGGTAGTGGATCATTTTTCTCAATCCAAAAACATTCAAATCATAGGAACGCCAAAGACCATTGGTCAGGCAAAGATAGCCGGTGGAATCATTGAGGAATTGTCAAATGACAACCATCCGTTGGAACGCGTGGCTTTGGTTTTGGGAGAAGAGAATTTGTTGATCCCAATACTTTATGCGCTTCCAGAAGGGGTGAGTTCCTTGAACATTACCATGGGGTACAACAGTAAAAATAATCCCGCTCAAATTCTGATTCACAAGTTGTTTAAAATGCATACCAATGCAGTGAAACGCAGCGAGAGTTCTTATACTTTCTACTACAAAGAGGTATTGGATATTTTATCCCATCCCTTAGTAGAACCTTATGTGGCTGCATCAGATTTAGTGCAGCGAATCAACACCTACAACATTACCTTTTTGTCCAATAAGAAGTTGTTTGAATTGCATCCAGAAGCCAATGTGTTGTTTCAGTATTTATTCAAACCTTGGGGAATGGAAACATTGCCCATTTTGAATAGGTTGACACACATTTTGCTGATTGTTAAAAACAGTTTGAATGACTCTAGTGAGCAAGAAAAGATATCCAAAACATTTGTTTACAGTATCTACAAAACCTTGGTTAAAATCATTTCTTACCAGGAGAATCACGGACTTGTCAATTCTGTATCCATGTTGTTTGCTTTGTACAAACAGATTGTTGATTTGGCTGAGGTTTCCTTTGAGGGAGAGCCGTTGATGGGACTTCAAATTATGGGAGTTTTGGAAAGTAGGGTGTTGGATTTTGACACCGTGATCATTACCTCCATGAATGAAGGGAAATTTCCAGCTGGTAAAACGTCAAATTCCTTCATTCCTTATGATGTCAAAAAGGAATTGGGATTGCCCACGTTCAAAGAAAAAGATGCAATTTATTCCTATCACTTTTACCATTTACTCCTGCGTGCAAAGAATATTTATCTTTTGTACAACAGTGATGGCGAAGGATTGGACAAAGGTGAAAAATCGCGTTTCATTACCCAATTGGAAATTGAAAAGCAGCCCAAGCATGAATTGAGTCACAAAATATACAATGCTTTCTTGCCTGATAAGGCCTATGAGCCGATGGTGGTTGAAAAGTCACCACGAGTACTGTCGCGTTTAAAAGAAATAGCAACAGGTCGTGGATTCTCCCCTTCAGGGTTAACCAATTACCTGAGAAATCCCATAGCGTTTTACAAACAACGCGTCTTGGGTATTTCTGATGTGGATGAGGTGGAAGAAAACATTGCTTTAAATACTTTAGGAACAATTATCCACGGTGTTCTTGAAGAGTTGTATATGCCTTATATCGGCGTTTTTATTAGTGAGTCAGCCCTTTTGGGGATGTTAAAACTCGTGGAGGCAGAAGTTGCCAATCAATTTAAGTTGATATACAAAGAAGGTGAAATTTACAAAGGGAAAAACCTGTTGGCTTTTGAGGTTGCCAAGCGCAACGTCACCAATTTCTTAAAGTTGGAATTGGAAGCGGTCAGAGCAGGTGATGCGATTAAAGTATTGCATTTGGAACATCATTTGGAATGCGTTCTTGACGATCCTCGTTTGCCTTATCCTGTAAAAATTGCCGGTAATGTAGACCGCATAGAAATGCGCAATGACAAATTGCGTATCACGGATTACAAAACAGGAAAAGTGGATAAAAATACCGTTCTCCTCAAAGACTGGTCCCAATTGACCGCCTCTATCAAATCAGACAAAATCATACAGTTGTTGTGTTATGTTTGTATGTATGAGACTCAGTTAAATGGAGTAGGAGTAGAAGCGGGAATTTTATCCTTTAAAAATATGAAATCAGGATTTCTGCCTTATGGATTTAAATACGGTCCAAAAGATATTGATTATAACATCACACCAGAAGTCTTGCAGGCTTTCAAACATGAGTTGGTAGGCCTGATCTTAGAGATACTCAATCCAGACCTGCCCTTCGCAGAAAAGATGGAAGAGATTTAATTAGAAACGTTAGATTTTAAAAAGTCCAGCGTTTTTTGTTTTTGCTCAATAAAGCTCATGTGTCCACCAGTGGTGTGCGTGATAATCACTTCTGTGTGATTTGCTTCTGCAATGGTTTCAAAATAGGGGATAACGGTGTCTTCTGTGGACAGTAATAAGTGAATCAAGATCTCTTCTTGATAATACATACGCTCCAAGTTTTCTCTGATGCGCATTCCCTCAAGAGAAGCAATAACCCCCTGAGTGCTTGTGTTAGAAGCAGCAGCTTTGGTCTGTTCAAATTCAAGCGGAAAATTGGTTTTCACCGCTGTAGTAAACAAGTTGGAAACGGCGATATTTACAAAGAGGTCTTTGTTTTTTTTCACCGCGTCAATGGCGCGTTTTCTATTTGTTTTTCTCAGGTCGCTGTCCTCTTTAGCGGTGCTGTTAATCAAGAATAACGCTTCACACATTTCAGGATAGAGATTGGCAAAAGACAGTGTGACATATCCTCCCATGGAATGACCTGCAATGCTGCATTTTTTAACCCCCAAGCTTTGCAAGAGGCTGTAAATCACATCTGCTTGATCCTCCATGGTGTGTACATATCCCAAACAATCACTAGCTCCATGTCCCAAAAGATCCACACAGATCACACGTTTTGATCTACATAGTTCTTGAATATAGGGAGACCATTGTTCTTTATTTCCAAGAAAGCCATGCAGTAGCACCAAGGTATCGTCTTGATTATTTGTGTCTGTATAGCTGATGTTGCAATCCTTATATGTAAATGTGTGTAGTGTATTCATGATGCAAAAGTAATTATAATTATCTGGATTTGAAATCACATTCATTTTGGTATAGAATTAGTTTTAAACCTAATATGTTTTGTATTTTAGCTTAATTTTAATTC
>JAGHSS010000259.1 GCA_018065745.1 Candidatus Neoflavobacterium equi
CTGTACTGCTTTCCAGCACAATAGAACCCAAGCAGCGATCAATAATAAACCACCTATTGGGGTGATTGGACCTAAAAAAGAAAAATTAATACCCAATGCCTGTTGGGTTGCTAACAGATAAATAGATCCAGAAAATAACAATACCCCAAGGGATACCAACCAAAGGATGGTTTTCTTGGTTTTTTCTGTCACCAATGGTGTAGCACCAACACCCAATAAAAACAAGGCGTGATACATCTGATAACGAACTCCTACTTCAAATGTCTGTAACGCATCTGTATCTAGAACCTTTTTTAAAGCATGTGCCCCAAAAGCTCCTAGTACAATTGCGACACTTCCCAAGAAAGCCGCTGTAATAATTAATTTCTTATTCATAGCCTGAAATTTCACATCAAATTTACATTAAAATTATTATTGACAAATATTTTTAATCAATTTTACAATTCAGTTGTGTAAATAATACTATTTTAGTCTTGCAAACGAACTAAACAAACGTCTTATGAGACACATACTTATCATTGGTGCAGGAAGATCAAGCTCCTCACTGATAAAATACCTACTGGATCACGCTGAAAAAGATGACTTCACCATTACTGTTGCTGATTTGTCTTTGGAAGCTGCTCAAAAAAGAACAGCCCATCACCCAAGAGCCACCCCTTTGGCATTTGACATCAACAACGACCAACAGCGCTTGGGAGAAATTGAAAAAGCAACAGTTGTCATTTCCATGCTCCCAGCAGCCATGCACTTGATTGTAGCTAAAGATTGTATTTCCTTAAAGAAACACCTGGTAACAGCTTCTTATATCTCTGAAGAATTAAAAGCGCTAAACGATGAAGTAACAGCAGCAAACCTGGTGTTCATGAATGAAATTGGACTGGATCCCGGAATTGACCACATGAGTGCCATGAAAGTTTTGGACCGCATCAGAGAACAAGGCCACAAAGTTGTTTTATTTGAATCTTTCTGTGGAGGACTTGTCGCTCCAGAAAACGACGACAACCTGTGGAATTACAAATTTACCTGGAATCCAAGAAACGTAGTCCTTGCTGGTCAAGGAGGTGCTGCTAAATTCATCCAAGAAGGAACGTACAAATACATTCCCTACCACCGTGTTTTTAGAAGAACGGAATTTTTGGAAATTGAATCTTATGGCAAATTTGAAGTATATGCCAACAGAGACTCCTTAAAATACAGATCCATATACAAATTGGACGACATCCTGACACTTTACAGAGGAACCATCAGAAGAGTGGGGTATTCTAGAGCTTGGGATATGTTTGTTCAATTGGGACTGACAGACGACAGTTACATCTTGGATGACTCTCACCTAATGAGCAACAGAGAGTTCATCAACCTCTTCCTTCCGTACCACCCGACAGATTCTGTAGAAATTAAATTGAGACATCAATTAAAAATTGATCAGGACGATATTATCTGGGAAAAATTACTGGAATTAGACCTTTTCAACCCAAATGTTGTTATGGGAGTAAAACACGCAACGCCTGCACAAATGCTTGAAGCAATACTCGCAGCAAAATGGCAGTTGAAACCTGAGGACAAAGACATGATTGTGATGTATCACAAAATTGGATATCAGGACGGGGATTCTTTCAAACAAATAGACGCAACCATGGTGTGCCTGGGAGAAAACCAAACGTATACCGCCATGGCGAGAACTGTGGGATTACCTGTGGGAATTGCAGCATTGAAAATATTGAATAAGGTGATTACGAAACCTGGAGTTCAATTGCCTATTGAAAAGGAAATCTATGATCCTATCTTAGAAGAATTGGAAAAACACGGCATTGTATTTCACGAACACGAAGTACCTTATGAAGGATATAACTAATAAAAAAGCAGCCTCTAATAGGCTGCTTTTTTTATATGGTTAGTTAAGATTTCACAATCTCATTGTCTTTATTCTTATTGATCTCATCCATCAATTGTCTTTTGACTTTCATCTCGCGCTCCATAGCTGTGCGCTTGTATTGATCAAATTGATCTTCTACTTCTGACAAGGATTTTTTGGAGTGTACCGCCTCTAATTTGGCGTTCTTCAATTTAAACCAGTAAACCAAAAGTCCCATGGCAGAAATTACAAATGCAATCCAAGAAATCATCAATCCTTTAGCACTGCTAAAATGATTCATAAAGGAAGATTGCGCCATTTGCAGGTCCTGCTTCTCTTTGGTGAGCTCATTGATTTTAAGATCAGATTTATCCAGAGTTGATTGCATGGCTTTTAGTAGACTACTCTGGTGTGTGTAGTCTAAAACAGCAGCTTCTTTTAATAATTCCATATCGTTCAAACGTATCATCTTAAAATCCTTGTAGGTTTCAGATTCATTGACAATGGTTTGATAAGCCTGATTGAAATTCGTATCACTTAAAAGGGAGTCATTGGTTTTTGTGCTTTGAGCTGTTGTGTTAACAGCAAACCCAAAAGCCAACAATCCGATAAATAACTCTTTTTTC
>JAGHSS010000283.1 GCA_018065745.1 Candidatus Neoflavobacterium equi
ATTCACAACAGCTGAAGAACCATTTTTTTAAAATATTCAAAAGTAAAATAGCGCAGATAAATATTGTACAATCGCAATTTTAAAAGCAATTTAATTTTGTATTTACATGAAGTTAAAGCGCATTATTTTGTCTATTTTTACCATCTGAAAAAATAGATTAAAAATTCAAACAATGCATATAGCAGTAGCCGGAAATATTGGTGCGGGTAAAACAACATTAACACAGTTGTTAGCCAAACATTTTAAATGGGAACCTCATTTTGAAGATGTAGTAGACAATCCATATTTGGATGATTTCTATCATTCAATGGACCGTTGGTCTTTCAATCTTCAGATCTATTTCTTGAACAGCAGGTTCAGACAAGTTCTAGAGATTCGCGAAAGTGGTAAAAAAATCATTCAAGACAGAACCATCTATGAGGATGCTCACATCTTTGCTCCAAACTTACATACCATGGGATTGATGAGCAACAGAGACTTCCAAAACTATGCGTCTTTGTTTGAATTGATGGAAAACTTAGTGAGCTCTCCAGATCTTTTAATCTATTTGAGAAGCTCAACACCAAACTTGGTAAAACAGATTCACAAAAGAGGAAGAGATTATGAAAACTCCATTTCTATTGAGTACTTATCAAAACTTAATGACCGTTATGAAGAATGGATCAAAGGGTATGACAAAGGAAAATTGTTGATCATTGACGTGGACAACTTGGATTTTGTTGAAAACCCAGAAGACTTAGGTGAAATCATCAACAGAATTGACGCGCAATTAAACGGTTTATTTTAAACTGTTGAAAAAATACGGCTCATATACTCTAAATAAAAAAGGCTTTCTCAATGAGAAAGCCTTTTTTATTGGAATCAATAATTACAATTTAATAGAGTAACTATCTTTTTTTGCTTGATCTAATGCTGCAAAACGCTCAGAACATTCTTTAATCATGTCTTTAGCTACAGTTACATCTCCCCATCCTTGAACGTCAACAGATTTGTTTTCCAAATCTTTGTACACTTTAAAGAAATGTTCAATTTCTTTGATGTAGTGCTCGTTCATATCAGTGATGTCATTCAATTTGTTCATGATTGGATCTGAAGTTGGTACACAAATGATTTTCTCATCTGGTCCTTTATCATCAGCCATTTTGAACACAGCGATTGGTTTAACCTCAACAATACATCCAGGGAATGAAGGCTCTGTAAACATAACCAATACATCCAATGGATCTCCGTCCAAAGCTAAAGTTTCAGGAATGAACCCGTAATCTGCTGGATAAAACATAGCAGAATATAACATTCTGTCAAAACGAATTCTCTTTTGTTCAAAATCGTATTCGTATTTATTTCTACTTCCTCTAGGAATTTCGATGAATACATCGAAAGATTCTACATTTGTACTCATTATAATTTTTTCTATTATATGTTCTACTTAGAGCGGATGCAAAGGTAATATATATTTATTAATTATCTTAGAAATAGAACCCAAATGATCCTTTAATTGCAAATTTCTTTGCATCTGGCAAATCCATATAGTTTCCTCTCCAAGAAAAATCAAGCCTAAAACACTTAAATATATTTCCTATTCCCGCGTGATATTCCCAATAAACGTCTTCTGGAGCTCTGTAATACAACCCGGAAGCATTCATGTCTATATTCCCTTGTGATACCGTTCCATATACTCCTTTGATACCTACAATCTCTCTTAGGTTCAAATCGCGCAAATAAGGTATTCTTGAAAATAACCTACCATTGAAATTGTGCTCAACGTGTAATGAAGCATACTCATCAGCAACAAATTCATAATAGTTCATATTGTTAAACGTATTTTCAATTCCAAACCAAGATTGGTTTCCAGGAATAATTCCCATCAATCCCAACGGCACATCACCAAAAATCTTTCCAACTTCCAATGTGGAAAACATACGTCCAAAACCTCCAATTAACAACGGTTGTCTGTAGTAAAACTGCAATTTCTGATAGTTGAAATCACTGTCAAAAACACCTTTCATACCGTGTGATAAATTAACCATCAAACGGGTGTAGTTTAAATCAACCTCCAAACGTTCCACTCCGTGACCAACAGTCTTTCTTCCCGGGGTCCAATCAACGGTATAGTTGGTTTCATACTGCTTGATATCTCCCTTAATTTGTCCATTCTCATCAAAGTAATCCAAACTAAATGTATTGGATGCAGACTTCAATGTACGGTAGGAAAAATTCATCTTCAACGTCAAATTCTTAAACGGCTCAAACTCTGCGCCAACAGTAGTCAGGTTGATTGAAGTCAGCTTGTCATTAGTTCCGGATGAAAACAAAGAACTGGATGCAAAACTTCTACCCAAAACATCATTAGTCGCAGTCAAGCTTACCCCCATTTGTTCCACATCCCTGCGGTTACCTGCGTGGATGATCACACGTTTGTAAGGATTGACCAACCACTTGGCAGAAAAACCATATTTGAATTGGTTGTCGTCAAAACCGTATGCGCCATAACCTTGCAACCTCCATTTGTCATTGGGACCAAAATAAGTTCTTCCTCCCAAACGGAGTCTGATACCTTCCACGTCATTGTATCCAAAGGTAGAGAACAAAGGACCAAAATCCATCTTCCATTTTGGTATTTCATAATACCCACTGGCCAAGACGGTGGATATGTCCATAAAAGCCTTGAATTTTGGAATGGTAGACAAGGTGTCTATCAAACCATAAATGCTCTTCTCTGATTTGTTTAATTTCTCAAATCTGTTGGAATCCCAATATTCATCTTCCTTGGTGTATGCAGATTGATCAAAGTCATATACTTCTTGCTTGTAGAAATCATTAGGTTTTTTAAGGTCAAACTTATGGTTTCTATACATACTTGTGCGTTTACCATAAACCCCTTTGGACTCCTCCTTTTTACTAAAACTGAAATCAGACATCATGTGGTCGCGTTTCAACAAAAAGACACTGTCGTTAACCACTTCAAACTCTTGCTCTATATAGATTTCTTTAACCCAGTTGATATTGGCGCTTTTACTCGCCTCAAGATTGATTTTCTTGATGGCAAAGGTGCTGTCGTTAACCCAAAAATCTCCTTTAAAAGTCAATTCATTTTTTCTGCGGGGATAGTACACAATATTGTAACACCACTTATTGTCAATAAAAGCGGAATCAGCAAGAACGTAATTATAAACGTTAATCCCGGTTCTTGACAGCGGAGAAACAAAGTCCTTGTCAAAGAATTTCAGGTAGTTGTTGTAGATGTCATAGTCTGCATACAAATCTTTAATGAATGCATTTACCATATCACTACTTCCTCCAATTCCAGAATTTTTATTTGCTTTCAATACTTCCTTCTTCTTGCCGTCTGTGTTATCTCCATAAACCTCACTAAGTGTTTCATTGATGAAGATGGGCAAATATGTTTTTCCAGTCACACGAGAGGTATCCAAACGATCAAATACAAATTCCATACCTTTGAAAATGCGTTTTTTCATAAAAGCACTGTCAATGGTATTTAAATCAAATTCAACCTTTTCATATTTATCATATTGATATTGATTGAACATATTCAAACCGTTCTTTTTTCTGCGCTCCCAGATTTTTCTCAAAATATCCAATGCTGGATTATTTTTCTTGGATGTTTTACCGGCATACACTTTCACCTCTTGAAGTAAATTATCAAAAGACAAAACAACTTTCATGTCTAAATTCACCGCTTGAGTTAGAGGTATTTCCAATGTTTTATATCCCACAAATGAAATCACCAAAGTGCTGTATTTAGCATTTGACTCCAGGTAAAATTTACCGTTTTCATCAGTAATAATACCTTCTGTAGAATTTTTAAAATAAACACTTGCATAGCTAACCACCTCGTTATCTGTATCTTTTACAATCCCACTAACTTTAGTTTGTGAATGTATAAGGCAAGTGAATAATAAACAAATTAAGCCGATCCATTTTTTCATAAGCAAAAAAAAACTTCACCAGTTTTTGATGTTCTGGTGAAGTTCAAAGATATTTAATATTTCTTATTTATAGAGTACCTTTTTAACAGCTTTTATTACATCTTCAGAATTAGGTAACCATTCTTTCAACAATACTGGTGAATATGGTGCCGGTGTATCTGCTGTAGTAATTCGCTGAATTGGAGCATCTAAATAGTCAAATGCACGTTCTTGAACCATGTATGTAATTTCTGAAGCTACAGACGCAAATGGCCATGCTTCTTCTAAAACTACCAATCTGTTTGTTTTTTTCACAGAGTTGATGATGCAGTCATAATCCATAGGACGCACTGTTCTCAAATCTATAATTTCACAAGAGATTCCCTCTTTAGCCAAAACATCAGCTGCAGCATAAGCTTCTTTGATGATCTTACCAAAAGATACAATAGTAACGTCAGTTCCTTCACTTTTAATATCAGCAACTCCCAATGGAATCGTGTATTCTCCTTCTGGAACTTCTCCTTTATCTCCATACATCTGTTCAGATTCCATGAAAATTACAGGATCGTTATCGCGAATCGCAGCTTTTAAAAGCCCTTTTGCATCATATACATTTGAAGGTACAACTACTTTCAAACCTGGTGTGTTTGCAAACCAGTTCTCAAAAGCTTGTGAGTGTGTTGCTCCCAATTGTCCTGCAGATGCAGTTGGTCCTCTAAAAACCATCGGCATTGGAAACTGTCCAGCAGACATTTGACGCATCTTCGCTGCGTTATTTATAATTTGGTCAATACCAACCAATGAAAAGTTAAAAGTCATGAACTCTACAATTGGACGCAAACCATTCATCGCAGATCCAACAGCAATCCCTGCAAAACCAAGCTCTGCAATTGGAGTGTCAATAACGCGTTTTGCACCAAATTCATCTAGCATCCCTTTTGAAGCTTTGTATGCTCCATTGTATTCTGCTACTTCTTCTCCCATTAAATATACCAAATCGTCACGACGCATTTCTTCGCTCATCGCTTCACATATGGCTTCTCTAAATTGTATAGTTCTCATATAT
>JAGHSS010000057.1 GCA_018065745.1 Candidatus Neoflavobacterium equi
AGTATAATTAAATAGTATAATAATAAGGAAGGAACTAGATTATCGGAGGATAAGACCTGAATTCATAATCCCTTCCTTTTTTTAAAATTTCAGAAATGGCAAGATATACTGGTCCAAAAACTAAAATTGCTCGTAAATTTGGTGAAGCAATCTTCGGAGATGATAAAGCCTTCGAAAAAAGAAATTACCCTCCAGGACAACATGGTTTGGCTAAGAGAAGAGGTAAAAAATCTGAGTACGCTATTCAGTTAATGGAAAAACAAAAAGCTAAGTATACTTACGGTATCTTAGAAAAACAATTCCGTAACTTGTTTGAAAAAGCATCTTCTTCTAAAGGTGTAACAGGGGAAATCTTGTTACAACTTTGTGAATCAAGATTGGATAACGTAGTGTACAGAATGGGTATCGCACCTTCTCGTCGTGCTGCTCGTCAAATTGTTTCTCACAGACACGTAACTGTGAACGGTGAGTTGGTTAACATCCCTTCTTATCAATTAAAAGCTGGTGATAAAGTGGCTGTTCGTGAAAAATCTAAATCTTTAGAGGCTATTGATCGTTCGTTATCTAATTCTAGCACTGTTTATGAGTGGATTACTTGGAATAACGAAATCAAAGAAGGAACTTACGTTTCTGTTCCTGCTAGAGTTCAAATTCCAGAAAACATTAAAGAGCAGTTAATCGTAGAGTTGTACAACAAATAATAATTGACATTCAGTCGAAATAAATATGGCAATATTTAATTTTCAAAAGCCCGATAAAGTTATCATGATCGATTCAACCGATTTTGAAGGTAAATTTGAATTTAGACCTTTAGAACCTGGTTATGGATTGACTGTTGGTAACGCACTTAGACGTGTTTTGCTTTCTTCATTAGAAGGATATGCTATCACTTCGGTTCGCATTGACTCTGTTGATCATGAGTTCTCTGCTATTACTGGGGTGGTTGAAGATGTTACTGAAATCATTTTGAACTTGAAACAAGTGCGTTTCAAAAGACAAATTGAAGATGTAGATAACGAATCTGTTAGCATTTCTTTCTCTGGTAAAGACCAATTAACGGCTGGAGATTTTCAGAAATTTATTTCTGGTTTCCAAGTGTTAAATCCTGATTTAGTAATCTGTAACTTAGATAGTTCTATTACTTTAAACATGGAATTAACCATAGAAAAAGGTCGTGGGTATGTACCTGCTGAGGAAAACAAGAAACAAAATGCACCTATAGGTACAATTTTTACAGACTCTATTTATACGCCTGTGAAAAATGTGAAATATTCAATTGAAAATTTCCGTGTAGAACAAAAAACTGACTATGAGAAACTTGTTTTCGAAATTATAACAGACGGTTCTATTCACCCTAAAGATGCGTTGACAGAAGCAGCTAAAACGTTGATTCATCACTTTATGTTGTTTTCTGACGAAAGAATTACACTTGAGGCTGATGAAATTGCTCAAACAGAATCATATGATGAAGAGTCATTACATATGAGACAATTGCTTAAAACTAAGCTAGTTGATATGGACTTGTCTGTAAGAGCTTTAAATTGTTTAAAAGCGGCTGAAGTTGAAACACTTGGCGATTTAGTATCATTTAATAAAAATGACTTGATGAAATTCCGTAACTTCGGTAAGAAATCTCTTACTGAGTTAGATGAACTTGTGGCGGTTAAAGGCCTGACGTTCGGAATGGACTTAAGCAAGTATAAGTTAGATAAAGAATAATCTAAACCATCAGGTTTAAATTGTAAGATAGTCATGAGACACGGAAAAAAAGTTAATCATTTAAGCAGACAAGCAGGACATAGAAAATCTATGTTGGCTAATATGGCTGTTTCTCTTATTACACATAAGAGAATCAATACTACTGTTGCTAAAGCTAAAGCTTTAAAACAGTTCATTGAACCATTAGTAACAAAATCTAAAGAAGATACGACTCACAACAGACGTACCGTTTTCGCTTACTTAAGAGATAAAGACGGTGTAACTGAATTGTTCAGAGAAGTAGCTGCTAAAGTTGGAGATCGTCCAGGTGGATACACTCGTATCATCAAGTTAGGAAACCGTTTAGGGGATAACGCGGATATGGCGATGATTGAATTCGTTGATTTCAACGAATTGTACAACGGTGGTAAAAAAGAAGCTAAAAAAGCTACTACGCGTCGTGGTAAAGCTAAAAAAGCTGAAGGTACTGAAACTCCTGCTGCTGAAGCTACTGAAGCTCCAGCTACAGAAGAATAAGAAGCCTCTTCTTTACAAAATATATTCAAAGGGTAAATCATTTCGATTTACCCTTTTTTTTATGTCTTAAAATTCTATAAATCCTTTTTATTTAAGTCCTTTATACTTAAATTTGCCAAATTTTCAATCCCGTTCTATTAAAATGAAATATACTCAACGCAATCCAGCGATCCTCCTGCTTCAGGATGGAACAATTTTTCACGGTAAATCAATAGGTATTTCTGGCAAAACTTTTGGTGAAGTTTGCTTCAACACGGGAATGACCGGATACCAAGAAATTTTTACCGACCCCTCTTATGCGGGCCAGATAATGGTGACTGCCAATGCCCACATCGGGATATATGGTGTACACAATGATGAAGTTGATTCTGATGGTATTAAAATTGCCGGATTAGTTTGTAAAAATTTTAGTTTTGAGTACTCCCGTCCAGATGCTGAATCTTCCCTTTTGGAATACTTCCAAAAAGCTGAATTAATCGGTATTTCTGACGTGGATACAAGAGCTCTTGTAAGCTATATCAGAGATAATGGAGCTCAAAATGCAGTAATCTGTACTGACGGTACTCCAGTGGATCAATTGTTGATCCAACTTAACAATACCCCAGATATGAAAGGTTTGGAACTGGCTTCTGCCGTTTCTACTAAAGAACCTTATTTCTTTGGAGATGAAAATGCAACCTACAAAGTCGCTGCTCTTGATTTTGGTATCAAAACCAACATCTTGAGATGCCTGGCTGAAAGAGATTGTTACGTGCAGGTTTTCCCATACAACACCACGTTGGAAACCATGCAAAAATTTAACCCAGATGGATATTTCTTGTCCAATGGACCTGGTGATCCAGAACCGTTGAAAGACGTCCAAAAAGTTATACAACAAATTATCGCTACTGACAAACCTGTTTTTGGAATCTGTTTGGGCCACCAATTGATCGGTTTGGCAAACGGTATGGCAACTTACAAAATGTTTAATGGGCACAGAGGGATCAACCACCCAATCTTGAACGTCATTTCAGGAAAAGGGGAAATCACCTCTCAAAACCACGGTTTCGCCATCGTTAAAGATGATTTGTTGAACAACCAAGAATTTGAATTGACACATGAACACCTGAATGACGGTACTGTGGCTGGAATGCGTATGAAGAATAAACAAGTATTCTCAGTACAATACCACCCAGAATCATCTCCTGGACCTCATGACTCTCGTTATCTTTTTGATCAATTTGTCAACTACATGAAATAATATTTGGGTTGTACTGCGCTGTGGTACAACCCTTTTTTTTATTTTATTTTGGGCGTTCCCCTTTCAACTTCGCTGCGCTCAGAAAAGGGTCGCGTCTTCCGCTGTATCTTTTGGTCGGCATGGCCTTCCAAAAGGATGCCGCTTCAACCGCTAACGCAAAAGAACATTGCGAACATATTTTGAATTAGCTTTTCAGACAATTCCACATTTTTTATTAAATTTGTTAACACTAACACAAACATAACATACAATATAATGAGCATGATTATTAAAGTTCACGCAAGACAAATTCTTGATTCTCGCGGAAACCCAACAGTAGAAGTTGATGTCCAAACAGAAAATGGTTTTATGGGCCGTGCTGCCGTGCCTTCTGGTGCGTCCACAGGTGAACACGAAGCCGTAGAATTGCGTGACGGTGGTAAAGCCTTTATGGGTAAAGGTGTGCTTAATGCAGTACACAACGTCAATACCCTAATCGCTGAAGAAATTTTAGGTCTTTCTGTATTTGATCAAAACCTAATTGACCAAACCATGATTCAATTGGATGGTACACCAAACAAATCCAATTTGGGTGCCAATGCCATTTTAGGAGTTTCATTAGCTGTTGCTCGCGCTGCCGCAGCAGAACTTAACATGCCTTTATATCGCTATGTAGGTGGGGTTTCAGCAAACACATTGCCACTACCCATGATGAATATCATCAACGGAGGATCACACTCAGATGCGCCAATTGCATTCCAAGAGTTTATGATTATGCCTGTTAAAGCCAAAAACTTTACACACGCAATGCAAATGGGTACAGAAATTTTCCATAATCTCAAAAAAGTTTTACACGACCGTAACCTTTCTACTGCAGTAGGAGACGAGGGCGGATTTGCTCCAAACCTTGCTGGCGGAACAGAGGATGCATTAGACTCTATTAAATTAGCTGTTGAAAAAGCTGGTTATGTTTTTGGTGATGATGTTATGATTGCTTTAGACTGTGCTGCGTCAGAATTTTACGTGAACGGAAATTACGATTACACAAAATTTGAAGGTGCAACAGGAAAAGTTCGTACGTCAGAAGATCAAGTAAATTATTTAGCAGAACTTTGCCAAAAATACCCAATCATTTCCATTGAAGACGGAATGTATGAAGATGACTGGGCGGGTTGGAAACTTTTAACTCAAAAATTAGGAGACAAAGTACAGTTGGTAGGTGATGATTTATTTGTGACCAACGTGGAGCGTCTTTCAAGAGGTATTGCTGAAAATACAGCAAACTCCATCTTGATTAAAGTAAACCAAATTGGTACTTTGACAGAAACCATTGCAGCAGTTAACATGGCGCACAACGCAGGTTATACTTCAGTGATGTCGCACCGTTCTGGAGAAACTGAAGACACAACAATTGCTGATTTGGCAGTAGCTTTAAACTGTGGTCAAATCAAAACAGGTTCAGCATCAAGATCTGACCGTATGGCAAAATACAACCAATTGTTGCGCATTGAAGAAGAATTGGCTTCTGTGGCCTATTTTCCTCAACACAGAGC
>JAGHSS010000142.1 GCA_018065745.1 Candidatus Neoflavobacterium equi
ATGTTAACATTCCACCACAAACATTAAGTACTTGACCAGAAACGTATGCAGACATATCAGATGCCAAGAAAACACATGCATTAGCAACATCTTCTGGAGATCCACCACGTTTTAATGGAATTGCGTCAGCCCATCCTTTAACTACTTCTGGAGCTAATTTTGCTGTCATTTCAGTTTCAATAAATCCAGGTGCAATCACGTTACATCTGATGTTTCTTGAACCCAATTCCAAAGCCACAGATTTAGAGAATCCAATAACTCCAGCCTTAGAAGCAGCATAGTTTGTTTGACCAGCATTACCTTTTACACCAACAACAGAACTCATATTGATGATAGAACCTTTTCTGTTTTTCAACATGGTTTTTTGAACTGCTTTGGTCATGTTGAATACAGATTTCAAATTGACATCAATTACCGCATCAAAATCTGCTTCAGACATACGCATCAACAAATTATCTTTGGTAATACCTGCATTGTTGATTAAAATATCAACGGTTCCAAAAGTTTCTAGAATACCATCCACTAAAGTTTGAGCTTCATTGAAATCTGCAGCATTAGATTTATAACCTTTGGCTTTAACTCCCAAAGCGATTAATTCATTTTCTAATGTTTTTGCAGCTTCTTCTGATGAACTGTAAGTAAAAGCCACATTAGCACCGTGCTTTGCAAATACTTCAGCAACGCCTTTACCGATGCCACGAGTAGCTCCCGTAATAATGGCTGTTTTCCCTTCTAATAATTTCATATAGGTAGTGTTTGTAATTGGGACAAATATAAGAATTCATTACAAATCTTTATATGTTGTTGATTTAAAATGTTTATTAATTAGATTTTGCAGGGGTTGTATGAAAATTGTCAACAAAGTAACCCCCAATAAAATGTATAAATAGTGTGCATTAGCCACCAATTCTAAATAGGAAATTTTATTATCCGCATATTTCAGCAGGAATAAAACTTGAGCGCCATAAGGCAGTAATCCCTGCATTATACACGCAAAAATATCCATAACCGTTGCTGTTTTTTTGTTGTTCAACTCATATTCTTCCGTGATTGATTTCGCAACATCCCCGGTAACTACAATGGCAACAGTATTATTAGCAATTGCAGCATCAACGGTTGACACAATGGCTGCAATCCCCAATTCTGCCGTCTTCTTTCCTTTAATTCCTTTTTTGACTGCATTGAGAATGTACTGAATTCCGCCTGCTTTTGTCACTAATGCGGCCAAACCACCTGCAAACATGGACAATAAGAATATTTCTGTCATGGAAGTAAAGCCCTCATAAATTTTTTGAAAGAAAACCAATGAACTGAAATCCTCATAGAAAAGACCGATCCCACCAGAGATCAAAATCCCCAACATCAAGGTGATGTAGACATTTAAACCAGATACCGCCAAAATAATAATCAGGATATAGGGAATAATTTTTATCAGATTGTATGGATCCACCTGCACTACATAATCCAGATTTGTCTGAGCACCAAACCAAACCAAAAGGACGATGGTCAATACAGCAGCAGGCAGCGCAATGAATAAGTTTACTTTGAATTTATCTTTCATATCGCAACCCAAAGATTGTGTAGCTGCGATGGTTGTATCAGAAATCATAGACAGGTTGTCACCAAACATGGCTCCCCCCAAAAGTGTCCCACTCAACAAGGCCAAGGAGGCACCACTTTTATCAGCCATACCCACCACGATTGGTCCCAAAGCGACAATACAGCCGACAGATGTTCCTGAAGCTGTTGACAAAAATGCCGCGATCACAAACACGCCCAAAGCCAAGAAATTGGAGTTGATGAATTCCAATCCAAAGTTGACAATGGCATCCACACCGCCCATTGCAGCAGTTACGGTTGCAAAACCACCAGCCAATAAATATATAATACACATGGTAATGATTTTGGAATCACCACATCCCTTGATGAAGGTGTCCATTTTCTCATTTACAGAATCTTTGTATATTATCAAGGCTACTATAACGCCAAGCAATACCGCCAAAGGCGCTGGAAATGCATAAAAATCATTGAAATAAATACCCGCTCCTAAAAAGGTGATGATAAAAATCAAAAAGGGCAATAAGGAAGTAAAATTGGGTTTTTTCTGTTCGTTCATGTAAAAGGGTTTATATATACATAACGAATCTCAAGCATTTTTTGAACACAACATTTTTTCCAAAGTATGGCTTATCGATTTAGCACCTTGCTTGTTGTTGCAGGTTGCTATCTCTTGAGAGATTCGTGATAATGAAGCAAATATACAAAATATAATTCATATTACAATTTTGGGCGTTCCCCTCCGGGTCGTGTGGTCCGCTGTATCTTTTTCAAGGCAAGGCCTATGAAAAAGGATGCCGCTTCCCCCACTAACGCGAATCGTTTTCAATTTCAAAGTTGAATTCCGCTTCTGACTACAAGTTATCCATTTTTGACTTACATCTATGCTCTATTTCTTGTACAGTTTGTAGTACCTTAGAACTTGGGAGTGCCAGTGCAGAAATTTTTCCACAACGCTAGCCTCTGCTTTTATATAACTTCAATCTGATTCAACCACATGTAGAACTTTATCCTATGTTCCATTATACAGCGATGAGCCCACCAAATTCCTGTTTTAGCTACAAGTTGTCCATTTTTGACTTACATCAATTTCATATTTCTTGCTCACTTATTCGTACCTTAGAACTTGGGAGTGCCGGTGCCGAAATTTTCCATCACTATCACCTGCTTTTATATAACTTCATTCTGATTCAAGCGCAAGTAGAACTTTACCTACCTTCCAATAACTCCAGCAATGAGCGCACCAAATTCCTGTTTTAGCTACAATTTGTCATTTTTGACTTACATCTTCTTGCTATTATTTGCTCACTTATTTGTAACTTATAACTTGGGAGTGCCAGCGCCGAAAAAATCCCCACCGCTATTCCACCGCTCTGTTAAAAACTTATTACACCCTAAAATCCTATTGTCGAATTTCAGCTTCCAACAACATAAAATATTAGCCCATTCCGGTTATAACTACAAGTTGACCATTTATGACTTTCATCTTTCCGCTATTATCTGCTCACTTATTTGTAGTTTATAAA
>JAGHSS010000322.1 GCA_018065745.1 Candidatus Neoflavobacterium equi
ACTTATCAGGTTGAAATCAACTGGAATAACTGTGTGGTACTTTCAGATTGTATTACTGTAACCACGTTGGGAATCAAAAATGAGGAACACCACCACATCATGTTGTATCCAAATCCTTCCAAAGGGATTTTTTACCTTCGTGGCATAGAAACTGCAACTGTTTCTGTATATGACATTAGCTCTAAATACATTGGTAGATTTAATCTTAAATCTCAAGAAGAAGGAGTGGATCTATCAAATTATCCTGCAGGAGTATATACCATCAAAGTACAGGATGAAAAACAAAAAGTAAAAACATTTAAGTTTATTAAAATGTAGATCATCATCATTTTAACGTGATAATATGAAAAAGACAGCTATAAGCTGTCTTTTTTTTGTATATTATTGAAAGTCAAGTAATTGTATTGTTGTTTTCCCCAATTATTTTATCATGTTTCAAATCAAACTTTTAATTATGAAACCGTATCCTTTTTTTTTATATGTGTTGTTGTTCCACAGTGCTCTTTTTGGACAAACCGTACAGATTTCCTATTATTTAAACACCTTTCCAGAAGTCAGGTTACAAGAAGGGGAAGCGCGGTATCAGCAAGAGGCAGACTACAATTGGTATACCTACCAATTGGAATATTCTAAGGGCATTTCAGAGCTAAAGAACGATGATTTTTCAGTCTATTTAGAAAGGAAATTAGAAACTGTAGATTCTGTAATGAATGCAAATGGACGATTTGATAAAAACTATTACAGCAGGGTTCCCAACCAAAACATCTTGGATGCTAAAGCAAAATATATATACAAAGACCATTTGAATACTAAATTTCATACGGTTATTATTCAGGATGGAAAACCAATTCACGTGGCGGATGATTTTTTAATGATGGAATTTGAAATGCGGGAAGAAGTGAAAGAAATCTTGGGATATACCTGTCGCAAGGCTGTGGTCAAACGTCAGGGGAAAGAGGTGATTTATTGGTTTACTGAAGACTTGGGATTTGCGGTAAATCCTGATCTTAGAGAAGGAATACCGGGGGTTGTATTGGAGATTCAAGGATTTACATATCACTGTTTGGCATTTCAAGTTCAAAACAGTACAAACACCCGTTTAATTTCTCCTCCCCAATGGTCGGGTCCCGTTTATTCCTATCCTGAGGGTTTGAAAATATTAAGCAAGCGCAAGCCCAGTGTAACCCAAAAATAAAGAACCTCAAAAAAAACCTGTAATTTCTTCAAAATAAAACGCATGACCACGAATTTTTCACCAACCAAAATGATAGCAAGTGAATAGATGGAGCTATTGCATTGTCTTCCTTAGCTGCTGGAGCTTCACCGTTCAATCTCAACAGATTGCAGGTGTGGTCAGAGACACTGTTGGAAATCTTATTCCCTTGGCTGTTTTGCAATTGTCCAAAGATGGAAAATGGATTGGTAGTGGACAAACAAATGCTCAGGGAAAATTTACAATCAATACCCAAGGTCATTCCTATCCCTATCAACTCAAAGTACAGCACTTGAATTTTATTTCCCAGGTGTTGGAGGTCAATTCTCCTAATTTGGAAATTGTCCTAGCTTCTAAAATCACAAAATTAGATCCATTGCTTATCCAAAAACAGAAGGATGTGGTTGTTGTTGGAGATACATTAAAATTTAATCTGCTCAACCTTTTAAATGGATCTGAAGTACTTTTGCGTCACGTATTAGAAAAATTGCCAGGTCTGACGGTTGACGACAACAACAAAATCAGATATAACGGTAAAATTATAGATCATTTTTTATTGGACGGAACCAAGTTTTTTGGACCCAACCACCAAATCCCCTTGGAAAACATCAGTAGTGCTATGGTGGAGGGTGTAGCATTGATTAACAAATTTAAAGATTTATCTCATTTGGAGGGTGTGGATCAGGTGGCTGTTTCCGCATTAGACGTCCGTTTAAAACCGGCTTTTCAAATGAAGTTGAAAGGCAATGCCACTGCAGCGGGAGGTTACAACAACCGCTATCAAGTAAATGCGAACCTCTTTCAATACAACAAAGCGTTTAAAGTACATCTGTTGACCAATTCAAACAATGTCAATATGCAAGTATTTAGTGTGTTGGACTATATAGCCTTGAGGGATAAAAGAGGGTCAAGTGTTTTTGAGGAAGGATTTACGGGAGGTTTATATACCAAAAGCAGTGGTTCCTTGCCTAGTTTTATGTCTGCTACTGATGACAGTAAAATGCGTAATATTCAAAACGCAACCTTAAACTTTGCGAAAAACATAGGAGAGCACAAGCGCTTGGAAATTATTTCAACCGCAAATAAGATACAGCAATGGGATGCGAGCAACACGGTGATGGAATTCTTAGGGACCTCAGTAAATCCTGTTTATAACAGCATTGTTAAAAAGGGAAGTTCTGTATTTTGTTCCAACGCAATTGTGTATGAAAACAGGTGGACCCCCAACAACTACTACCTATTAAATGCGTACAGTCTGATTACCAAAGATGCAGAAGACCAACAACGAGAAACCTTTTTAAATGCAGAAGAATTTACCAACAGCTACCAATTGCAGAATAGCGTTGAAAATTTGAATGTTGGGATCAGCGGATTGTTCAAAAATAAAATTGCAGATAAGGTGGGCGTGGAAAGTGGGTTTTACATCGATTACATACAGGCGCAGACGGACAACGTTTTTGAAAGTCTGTATCCGTTTTCTTGGGAAATGTATGAAAATAGATTTATTGACCAACAGACTGAGGTAAATCAACTGCAACTTGGCATCATGAGCAGTATTGGAATACCTACCTCAATTGGCGTCTTCAAACTGCGCTACCAATCGGGACTGCAATCGGAATTATTGACCAATTCCAGTGTGGTGGATGCATTCAATTTCAACAATCCATTTTATCATTTTTCACACGGTTTTCAATTTAAATATTCAAAGAGTTTTGCCTATAGACTTCAAATACATGCGCAATTCCGATACGCTTGGCATCAAATTCAAGTACCGTATCATTTCACTAAAAATGTAGCAGCCTTCTTGCCGCAATTGCAATTGGTCTATCCTGTCTTTAAATTTGCCAACCTCGCAGTTTCCTACGGTCATGAAATGGAGGGATTTGGGAGTATGGAATTTCTGAGAGGACCTATCATACAAGATTTTAGATCATACACGACAGCTTCCACACTGTTGCCACAGCTATTAAAAAGCGAAGTCATTTCAGGCGTGTTTGTGTATCACAACGTGCCAAAGAATTTGAATTTACGTGCTGTATATTCCAGATCTGCCCGGGATACCTCCATTTCTTATCGCTCTGATATGACTCCAGAACTTACCGTTCAGCATTTAAATTATATGGG
>JAGHSS010000214.1 GCA_018065745.1 Candidatus Neoflavobacterium equi
GTGGCAATCCTGTCCGCAATAGCACTACCTTCATATCAAAATTATATTAAAAGAACCAATATTAAAGCTGCTCAGACAGACTTAGTTGCTTTGAGCTTAGTTTTTGAAAATTACTATCAACGTAATTTATCTTATCCTAATCAGGACTATACAACTACAAGTGCCCTTAGTGCTTCCAATGCGTTCCCCCAATGGTCTGCAAGCAAAACTGATATTTTTGAATTCTCTAGTACCAAAGTAGATAGTGGAAAAGGTTATAAATTAAAAGCAACTGCAAAAAATACTAGCAATCTTAACGGTTGTATTTTAACAATTAATAATACTAACTCAAGAACTGCAACAACTAGCTGTGATGGTAAAACCACATGGTAACCCCTAGATTAAAAGAGCGCGGTGTAAGCCTTATAGAGCTTATGGTGACAATTACTATATTGGCTATTTTAGTAGTGACTGGAACATCATTAACAGCTTTATGGTCTAAACAAGCAGAATTGGATAAGGCTACCATGTCTTAAAAAAGTGCGATGGACCTAGCTAAATCTACAGCGATTCGCAATGAATTTTCCAAAAGTATGGATTACGCTGCAAGCCAAATTTGTTTTGATCAGAATAAGAACGAGCTTTCTGTACATAAAGCTACCGCCACGGAATCAGCTAGTTGTACTACTACTATTATATTTAGCTACCCTTTAAGCCAAACAATCGAAATTAAAGATGCTAATTCTAATGATTTCAAATGTTTCTCTTTCAATCATTTTGGTCAAGTTTCGACTGACATTACAGGCAACTGTAAAACTAACTTATCACTTACGATGAGTAATGGATCTCTCAATGAAACGAATAACTTCTATTAAAGTAAACCAAAATGGTGTTGGTTTATTAGAAGCACTTATTGCTGTTGCATTATCGAGTATTGTTATTTTAGGAGCTGTATATAGCACTGGTCGCATGCTTGTAAGCCACCAGCAAAATAATCTGCAATACATCGTAATTAATGAGTTGCGTACCAAATTACAAAATGCAACGGTTGAACAAAAAAATACTTGGTGTACAGGCACTTCAAAACCTACTATTGTCCTCCCAAAAGAAACAGAAGTTATTGAAATCAAAGTAACTTGTGGATCAATGGAAGTTACTGTTAATAATGCTGCCAACTCTACCTACAACAAAACAATTACTGAAAAACAGCCTATTAAATTTGAAATTGAAAGTGCCTCTCTAGGTGGAAAAGTTACTGTAGGAGAAGCATTAAAATGAAGTATCAATTGGGTACAACGTTGATTAGCTTATTAATAGGTTTACTGATATCAATGCTATGTATTCTTGCATTGCTTAGTTCTTACCGTACTATAGTTAAAACTGGTGTTGAGTCTCGTATAGCTGCAACCCATGATACTCAGTTACAAGCCGGCTTAACGACTGCACAGATGTTTCTACAAAATGCAGGCTTTGGCTTAGAAGGTTCAAATAATTTATTAACCACGACTGTTCAAGTTGGATCAAAAACTATATCAGCTGTGTTATGGCGTTATAAAAATGGTACGAATATAGTTTGCCAAGGACTTGCTGATGTTGAAAGTTCAGATAATAAAAAAAGAAGATTTGTTTTGCTTGAAGGTTTTGAAAATGATAGTGGTGCTCCTTGTAATGGAACCTCAACTTTAGGTTCATTTAAGTGGAAAGAACAAAGTACTCTGGCTAATTTAGAAGATTATTCTACTGATAAATTAAATCCCCAACAGATCACATTCAACCAAACCATATCTACTTGCACTCCATTTGGAGCAGGAACAGTAGAAGAAAGTTCTCAACATCCATTAATTATTATTTCTGCAAAAACGAGCACTCAAAAAATTGCGGGACTGGAAACAGTTCAAGTTCCTATTTGCCTCTTAAACATTGCTTCTTAACGAGTAAAGCTAATGACAATAGAAAATAAACACACTCCATATGCACAACGTGGTTTTGCGACGGTCCTTGTAGTTTTACTCGTTGGGTTGGCTGTTGCAGCTTCAGCTTTAGGAACAGCTTATTATATTAATACTTCTCAAAAAAGTTTAGTTTCAAGTCATGCTTTAACTAATGCTCAGCCAGGAGCTTGGACAGGTGTGGAGATTTTTCGAAAATACCTAAATAGCTTAGATGCAGCAGGTATTGAATCATTGGATGGTCAAAATTTAACACTTAACGTTCAAGGTGGTCGTGAGCTGAAAGTAAATAATATCAGCAGTATTGAAACAAGTAATAGTCCTAAACAATACCGTGTCACTGCAAATATTCAAAATATAAGCGAGAAATCAGAAGCATCGTCAACAATACAAATTATTTACGAAGTCTTATTAGATTCAAATGCCTCATCAGAGAATAGTAATTCCGGTGGTACAACTACACTTAAAGGTGCAATGAACTTCTATGGGGGTTTAACTGCAACAGGAAATATTGATTTAAGTAATGCTGGCCAGAAAGCAATCATTAATGTGGAAGGAAATGTTAATCAAACTTCAAGTGGCGGAGGAGTAACACTAACAGGTGTTAAACGTGTAAATTCAACCGGCTCTGTTGAGTTAGGAGCTACAACAAAGGTAGAAGAAGTCTATTCCAATAAATATATTATCATCAGTGGGAGTGCAGCAGTAACTAAAACAGCTTCAGCTTTACAATATATAAAAATGACCAGTTCCAGTTCTCAAGGAGATTTTTATGCGGGAAACTCTAATAAACTGAAATCAAATGATATAAAAAAAGAAGATGTTTATGTCAATATTGAAA
>JAGHSS010000133.1 GCA_018065745.1 Candidatus Neoflavobacterium equi
GAATAATTACAGCCGACAGATTAAACAAAATAATAACGAAAGAAAAAACAACGAACAGCTAACATCGGTTTGGCAATATGGCGGCTGAAGTGCTAAATTCAAGTTCAATTCTTCGATTGAACTTTTGTGCAAAACTGAACATTTGTGCTTCGATTTCCGCCACATCGCCAAGCCGTAAACCGTTAGCTGAAATTCCCCTACTCGAAAACGAAGTTGTTTTTAGGAGCTAACGAACTGAATACTCATCTCTTTTTTATACAATTATATTCTTCCTTTTTATTGTTTTTCTTACCTTAGTACTTGCTCCTTGAAAAGACCGGTGTAAGCAATGGTGTTGAAAAAACCCGTCTGCAATTCAGGTAAGATTGCACAAAGTCTTTGGTAGTAATACTTTAGACGGTGTTAGTTTTTAATGGTGAGTCAGCCAAAGGCAGATATCCCGATCAGAATAATTTCAAATTTAGCAAAGTGCAATCCTTGGAGTTTTTTATTGGTTTAATGTAAAAAATTAAGACATGGAAACTAAAAAACAGATTTCACTCGAAGTCGTACATTCCAATGCTGCCGGAATAGACATTGGGAGCCGCAGCCATTGGGTAGCGGTAGGGCAAAATGCCGAGGATGTAAAAGAATTTGGAGTATACAGCCAAGATCAATTGGAGATGTGCGAATGGTTGCGAAAAAAAGGTGCCTCATCCATTGCCATGGAAAGTACGGGTAATTATTGGCAAAATCTATTTTCTACTTTGGTGGGACAAGGTTTTGATGTGATTTTGGTGAATGGCAGGCAAACCAAAAATATAAAGGGAAAAAAGACGGACATCAAAGATTGCCAATGGATTCAAAAACTGCATTCTCTAGGGCTTTTGAGCGCCAGCTTTTTGCCAGATTCGGACACAGACACGGTACGAACCTATTCTAGACACCGACAAAATCTACTCAAACAATCTGCATCTTGCATTAGAAGAATGCAAAAATACCTGATGTTGATGAATATGAGACTCGAGGTGGTCGTAAGAGATATTATGGGACTTACTGGCTCATCAATTATTGAAGCTTTTCTAAATGGTGAGCATAAAGGAGACGAATTAGCAAAACTCCGTCATTACAATTGCCGAAAATCTGAGGAAGAAATTGCAAAAGCACTGCAATTTAATGGTCGTAAAGACTATCTTTTTGCTTTGCAACAAGAGTGGAATTCATACAAACACCTTCAACAACAAATCACCGATACCGATGTACAAATCGATCAACTATTGAAAGAGTTAATAGACAAAGACGATCATAAGAAACAACATACCATTGAAAAAAAAAGCACAAGCGAAAAAATAAAAATGCGGTAAGCCAAACAGATATGAATCTCATCGCCTATCAATACTTTGAAGGGATAGATTTGATGGCTATTGAAGGCGTGAGTGAAGGCTTAATAATGACCCTCATTGCAGAAATTGGATTAGAAGGAATTCGGAAGTTTCCTACTGCGAAACAATTCACAGCATGGCTTAGGCTCGCTCCGAACAACAAAATAAGTGGTGGCAAAGTGCTGTCTAATCACATTCCGAAAGGGAGTTCGAGACTGAAAATTGCATTCCGAAATACAGCCAATGCCATCGGAAACCTCAAAGAAGGATGGTTGGTGGATTTTTTCAAAAGACTCAACTACAAAAAAGGAAGAGCGACAGCAGTTACAGCACTCGCAAGAAAACTCGCTGTCATCATTTGGAATATGATAGTAAAAGGTCAAAATTATAATCCTCCAACTCAGTATCTATTCTTAGATGAAAAAAGAAAACTAAAAATAGTCAACAGAATTCAAAAACAAATCACTAAATTTGGTCTGACTGATAAAGATATTGAAATCTCAACAAGCTGATTATCAATACTTAAATTTAACGTTAGTCAGAAGTTTATAAAAACCGTCATTCACAAGAAAATGCCAGATAAAAACGAAATTGAAAGAAGAAAGCAAATCAAAAAAGAATTGAGAGAAAAAGCTAAGCTTGAATTTGAAAATTCGCTTCCAATTTCTAGAGAAAAGTTCAATCAATTATTTGATTTTTTGGATAATAAACTAGGTGAATATGATTGTGATGATTCGTTAAAATTAACATTTGAATTTTTCAAAGAAAAAGAAAATGAAACTGAAAATATTTCCGAAATTGAAAATTGGCTTAAGGAAAATGGAGGATATTGTGATTGCGAAGTATTAAATAATGTTGAAGAAATGTTTAATC
>JAGHSS010000071.1 GCA_018065745.1 Candidatus Neoflavobacterium equi
TATATTATCTTTGCAAAAAATATTAAAAAATGCAAAACACATATATAGGATATCACTTTGAGGTGAGTCCGTTGGAATTGGGATCTGAAATTTTAATCGCGGAATTGGGAGAATTGCCTTTTGACAGTTTTGAAGAAACTGAAAATGGGGTATCTGCCTATATATTAAAAGAGTTTTGGAACGAGCAAATTTTAGAGGATGTTCAAATTTTGGGATCTGAAGAATTTACCATTACTTACACTTTTGAAGAGATTGAAACAGTGAACTGGAATGAAGAATGGGAAAAAAACTTTGAAGCTATTGACGTGGATGGTATTTGCCAAATCAGAGCTCCATTTCACCCAAAGACGGATGCACAATATGACATCGTGATTGAGCCTAAAATGAGTTTTGGTACTGGACATCACGAAACGACGTTCATGATGGCACAGCATATTTTGGCAATGGACGTTGCGGGTATGAAAACCTTGGACATGGGATGTGGAACAGCCATTTTGGCTATTTTAGCTGAGATGAAAGGTGCGCAACCAGTAGACGCTATTGACATTGACAACTGGTGTTATTTGAATTCTATTGAAAATGCAGAACGCAATAATTGCAAGCACATCAGCGTTTATGAAGGCGATGCTAGCTTGTTGAACCAAGGACAGAAATATGATTTAATCATTGCCAACATCAACAGAAACATCTTGTTGAATGACATGGCGGCCTATGTGAATTGCATGAATCCAAACGCTACCTTATTGTTGAGCGGTTTCTATACAGAGGATATTCCATTCATTGACGCATGTTGTGTGGAATTGGGCTTGAAAATGGAGAAAAAATTAGAGCGCAACAACTGGGTGTCACTAAAATACGTAAATTAGTAAGACATTTATTTAATCAAATTCTTATGAGTACACAAGAACAAGTATTAGAAGAAGTAAGCATTGAAGATTTGTTATCTGACAACAGTGAAATTGTTTTATTTAACGACGACCACAATACTTTTGACCATGTCATAAAGACGTTGATGACGGTTTGTAAACACACTTCAGAACAGGCAGAACAATGCTCCTTGATTGTGCACTACAACGGTAAATGTGGTGTAAAGACGGGTAGTTTATCTGAACTAAAACCCATTTGTTCCTCGCTATTAGATGCAGGACTCTCTGTTGAAATACAATAGCTATATAAATAAAAAGGTCCGCCTCAATTGAGGCGGACCTTTTTTTCAATTATAAAATGAGATTACAAAATTTTACAACCGAATTAAATTAAAAAACTCACTTTTCAATAACAAAAAATAAACGCAATACATCACTATTGTTTTTCAAACATACAAAACGAATTTAATAAAATCAAATACAGTTGTTAAATAATTGACGTTATTAAATGATTATTACACATAATACAATAATTATATAAATTTCAAGTGCTTTTTTTAACAATACGTAGCTTTTGCTGTGATGCGTTGTCAGAAATGCAACGGCTCCTGCGTTAGGGGTTGAAGCGGCATCCTTTTGGAAGGCTTTGCCGACCAAAAGATAAAGCGCAAGACCCGGCAGTGCCTTGAGCGCAGCGAAATTTCACTGCAACGCCCAAAAAATTACAACACATTCAACATCAAAATTTACACCCAATAAAAAAGACTAAAATAAGGGCATAAAAAAAAGCAGTACTCCAAGGATACACTGCTTTTTTATTGTGTTATATACTTTTGATTAATGAGGCAATTTATCTTTGATCAATCCGTATAAAAAGGTTCCCAAAAGGGCGCCAAAAAGGATGATTAACACGCCAACCGCTCCGGTTCCCAAAAGGATGAAGATGGGTGCTGGGCAGGTTCCTACCAATCCCCAACCCAATCCAAACAGCAAGCCACCGACTAAATAACGGGTGATTCCCGCCTCTTTGTCTGGCATAACTATTGGATTTCCTTGAAGGTCTTTGACCTTGAATTTTTTAAACAATTGCAAACCGATTAAACCGGTGCAAACTCCTACTCCAATGATTCCAAACATGTGAAAAGATTGGAAGTGAAACATTTCATAAATGCGGTACCAAGAAACGGCTTCTGCCTTGGTAAGGACGATGCCGAAAATGAATCCGACAGCCAAAAATTTTATATATTTCATTAGTTGAAGATTAGAGGTAAAATAAAGTTAGAAACAATCAAACCACCGATGAAAAATCCAATAACGGCAATTAATGACGGCAATTGCAAACTGCTCAAGCCTGTGATGGCGTGACCTGAAGTACAACCTCCAGCATAACGCGTTCCAAATCCAACCAACAAACCACCCATTAACAAAATGGCAATCATTTTTGGATCTTGAAAAGCTGCAGCAGTGAACATGGCGTCAGGGCCCATTTCTCCACGGGTTGGCGTTTCAATGTGCATGGCTTCCAATTCTTGCAAAGTTTTTGGGTTTAATTGCATCCCACTTTGGTCAGAAAGGTAGGTTGAGGCAAAGAAACCACCTAAAATACACCCCACTACAACGGCTAAATTCCAGCGCTGTGCCTTCCAATCAAAATTGAAAAAAGGGGCTACTTTTCCCGCTCCCATAGCAGAACAAAGGGTGCGCAAATTGGATGACATTCCAAAAGTTTTACCAAAATAAACCAAGGTTAACATAATAGCTCCCATCAGGAAACCAGAGACATACCAAGGCCAAGTGCCAAAAAATGTATACATAGCTTATAAA
>JAGHSS010000144.1 GCA_018065745.1 Candidatus Neoflavobacterium equi
CATTTTTAAAAAAGGTAGGGGAGAGACCGGTTACTTTTTTGAATTGGTTGCTCAAATGGGCCACGCTGGAGTAGTGCAATTGAGCTGCAATTTGCGTCAGCGTCAGTTCATCATACACCAAAAGTTCTTTGACGCGCTCTATCTTTTGTGCGATCCAATATTTTTCAATTGTAATGCCCTCCACTTCAGAAAATAGGTTGGAGAGGTAATTGTAATCATATCCCAATTGCGCACTCAAGATATGAGAAAGATTGACTTTTGTCGCTTCTTTCTGGTAGTGTACTTCTTGAATGATGGTTTTTTTTATCTGTTCAATGAGTTGACTTTTTTTGTCGTCTATGATTTCAAACCCCAGTTGCAGCATCGCTTGATTGAATGTTGCCATTTGAGCATCATCCAAGGGCGATTCTAGTTTTACTTCTCCAAGTTGTATGCTGTTGGGCTGAATACCAATTTTATCAAGCTCATTTTGCACCACAAGTATGCAGCGGTTGCACACCATATTTTTAATAAACAACGTAGGCATTTTTATAAAGTTTGTTTGTTTAAAGGTACAAGATAATGACGTTATAATATGCTTCAAATAGTTATAAAATTAAATCGCAAATTGTTTACCCCATTTAATTGATATAGGTATACTTCAAAACATACATTCCTGCGCGTTTAGCGGCAAGTATACCAAAATCTGAATCCTCAATTACGAGACATTCCATGGGATTCAAATGCAATAAACGAGACGTTTTTAAATAAATCTCTGGATTAGGTTTGACCTTTTCAACATCATCTGCAGTGACAACCACGTCAAAAATATTTTGAAGTCGTGCCTTTTCCAAAACTACATTTACAATTTCCCTAGGAGAATTTGTAGCCAATCCCAACAAATAATCATCAGCCTTTAACTTATTTATACATAACTTAATTTCCTTATTGATGCATTCGGTTGATTGAATCAAACGGATCATCTCATCAATTACACAACGCTCCATTTCTTGCACATCCTCCATCTTTATAGATTTTTTTTTACACCAATAAGCTATTGCATCCTTTGTGGACATGGACGCTGTTGATTTAAAATCAGTTATATCCCCAATGATACCCAATTTTAAAAGGAGATTATTTTCTGTTTTTTTCCAAAAATCTAAACTGTTGACGATGACGCCATCCAAATCAAATATTACGCATTTTACCTGTTTCAATACGTCTTCCACACAATGTTATTTTGTGCGGCACTCCAAAATTCACATTCAAAATGTGCCGCCATTAAAAAAGCTTCTGTCATACTTTTTCTAGTATCTTCTGTTGTTTTACTTGCTAAAACATCACATATATCAATTGCTTTTTGTACTGTTTTTTCAAAATCTTCACTAGCATAGGACTCGATCCATTTCTTATAAGGATTGTTTTCTAATTTGGTGTGTTTCAACAAGTGTTGCCCCACTTGCATATAAATCCAAAAACAGGGCAAGGTGGCAGCAGTGGCCATTTCAATTGATTCAAATCCTATTACACTCTTTAAATAATGAACGTAACTGTGACAGACGGGTTGCATTTCTCCTCTTTGCTTAACATTAAAAAATTTGAAATAAGATTCGTGTATTTCTCTTTCAACAACGAGTGCTTGTTCTGCAAACCTTACAAAAGCCAAGCCGTGATCAATTTCTTTAGACTTAGCCCCAATAAGAGCTAAAACTCTTGCGAAGTGCTCTAAGTATAGCGCATCTTGTTGGATGTAAAATTCAAATTTATCAGCTGTCAATGTTCCATCAGCCAATGATTTAATGAAGGGAAGTTTTAAAATGCTGTTGTAAATGGGTTGAGTTTTTTGCCAAGTAGATTCAGACCAATTCATATTTTATCGTTTTGAGGGGATTGTGGAAGTGATTTAAAGGGCCATTTCCTTTCCCTATTTTTGTGTTTTGAGCAGCTAAAATACTTTTGTGAACATAAGATTGTGCTTGTTCAATTGCCGTTTGCAAATGCATTTTCCTTGCAATAAATGAGGCTATTGCAGAAGAAAGGGTGCATCCTGATCCGTGTATGTTGTTCGTGTTAATTTTTGAAGATTTGTATTTTAGTGGTGCTCTATTTAAGCTAAATAACATTGAGGTTAAAAGTTCTGTAGACAAATGTCCACCTTTAATTAAAACATTGGGACATCCACTTTCCAGAATAATGGGGCCAGCAATTTGAATGTCATTAAGTGATTTGACGGTAGTATGACTTAAAATACCAGCTTCATCCATGTTGGGAGTAATCAAATCTACGATGGGTAAAAGTTCTTTCACAATTACTTCAATAGTCTCTTTTTGAATGAGTAAATCTCCGCTTGTAGCGATCATAACCGGATCAAAAATCACAGGGATCCCAGGGTAATTTTTTAAGGTATCTGCAAGGGTTAAAACCATAGCTTTGGAATGTACCATTCCAATTTTAATTGCATCTGGAACTATATCATCCAAAATTGCTTTTATCTGCTCTTTTACTGCCTCAATGGGGATTTGATAAATGGACTTCACACCTGTGGTGTTTTGCACCGGCAATGCGGTTATAACTGAGGTTGCATAACATCCTAAAGCACTAATGGTTTTTATGTCAGCTTGTAAGCCAGCACCGCCACTGCTGTCAAATCCTGCTATGGTCATTACTGAAGGGTATTTATACATTTTCATC
>JAGHSS010000044.1 GCA_018065745.1 Candidatus Neoflavobacterium equi
CATCTACCTGATTTACATCTGCTCCCTTGGAAAGGGCTGCTTCTACAGCCTGAGGATTGTTAGATCTTACCAATTCAAAAATGCTTTGTGCACTCATAAAAGTGGTAGCCATAAGGAATGCGAAAATTAAAAGTGACTTTTTCACGAGATATCTATTTTTTGTTATTTAACAATTTGTTTTTCAACGTCTTTTGAGTTCAATTTCAATTCTTTGATCAAACGGTTACCAAATTCTGCGTCTGCTTGGTAAAAGTAAGATACCATTCTCAAAACAACTTCTTGATTTCTAACTTGTTTCAAAGCTCCTGATAAGTTGAAAACTAATGCGTCTTTGTCTTTTTTAGAGAATCCTTTGTACAAATCTCCTGCCTGTGCAAAATCATTTGGTTTGTTGATTTTGTCTTGGGTAGTTGTATTGTCTGCATAGGTCGTTTTTGAATACTCAAATTTCACGTTGTCTACAACCCCTGGCTGACTTGCTGATGGCTGGTAATTAACATCTCCTTTTTGAACACGTGTTGACATAAATCCATCTTGATTGTATGTTTTTACTGGTGCTAAAGATGTATTTACTGGCAATTGTTGGTAGTTACCTTGTAAACGGTGACGTTGTGTATCTGCATAGGAGAACAAACGTCCTTGTAATAATTTGTCTTCTGATGGCTCAATTCCAGGAACTAAGTTTGCAGGAGAATAAGCTGCTTGCTCTACTTCTTGGAAAAAGTTTTCAGGGTTTTTGTTCAATGTCATTGTTCCTACTTTAACCATTTTAGCTACGCTTTCTGGCCAAATTTTAGTCACATCAACTGGGTTGAAATCCAATGCTGCAAAATCTTCTCTTTTCAACATTTGAACGTATAAATCCCATTTTGGAAAATTCCCTTTTTCAATTTCATTTCTCAAATCTAAGGTTGCATGCTCAATCTGTGTAGACTGAATTTTGTCTGCTTCTGCTTGAGAAAGGTTTTTCACCTGTTGTTGAGGAACCCATTTGTATTTTACATAGGTAATCTCTCCTTTGTCATTCACCCATTTGTAAGCGTGAACTCCGTTTCCTTCCATTTGACGGTAGTTTGCTGGAATTCCGTAATCTGAGAACAACCAAGTCAACATATGTGTCGCTTCTGGAATATTGTAAAAGAAGTCAAATACACGGTTTGGTTCTGACGCACCGTTGGTTACTGGAGATGGTTTGAATGCGTGTACCATATCTGGGAATTTGATGGCGTCACGGATAAAGAATACAGGCAAGTTGTTTCCAACAATGTCATAATTTCCTTCTTCTGTATAGAATTTCACTGCAAATCCACGTGGGTCACGGTAAGTTTCTGGTGATCCTTTTTGGTGTACCACTGTTGAGAAACGCACAGCAAGTGGTGTTCTCTTTCCTGCTTGACTCAAGAATCCTGCTTTGGTAACATTAGAGAAATTTGCTGAAGCAACAAATTCTCCAAAAGCACCAGCTCCACGTGCGTGAACAACGCGCTCTGGGATACGCTCTCTGTCAAAAGCGGCTAATTTTTCAATTAAGTGTATGTCTTCTAATAAAACCGGTCCGTCTTTACCAACTGTTTTTGAGTTTTGATTGTCTCCAACAGGTGTACCAGTATTGGTAGTCAACTGCTGTGCAAATGACATAGACGTTGTCAATGCCATAGCAAAAATTAAACTTTTCTTCATGTTTTAGATTTTTATTTTTTGTAGTATTATCTTTTTTACTACAGCAAATATAGAACGTAAAAC
>JAGHSS010000359.1 GCA_018065745.1 Candidatus Neoflavobacterium equi
ACAAATTTATCAAAACACTATTAATTTTGGGGAAATTATGTTTGATATATTCCCCCCTTTTAAAATAGATTTAACCTTAGAAAACAAACGATTTTGTATTTTTGTAAAAAAAATAAGATGCTTGAAATTTTAAAAAAGTACAGAGTTTTATTTATTACCATGGGAATATTATCAGCTATAATCTTGTATTTATTTTACAATGCGCTGACGCCCATCAAACAATTGCCCATCTATACCCCAGCTATGGTCAATCCTGAAATGGTTGACTCAACCATTCAACACATCGCAAACAAGAAACTTCATAAAATTGCAGATTTTGCCTTTGTCAACCAAAATAACGACACCATTACAAATGCTCAATATGACGGTAAGATTTATGTAGCAGATTTTTTCTTTACTACCTGTCAAACCATCTGTCCAATTATGACCGACAATATGACTTTGGTTCAAGAACAAATCAAAGACATGGACGACGTCATGATTTTATCTCATACAGTAACCCCAGAAGTGGACACGCCAGAAGTACTGAAACAATATGCCTTGAAAAAAGGAGTATTGGACAACAAATGGAATTTGGTAACGGGCTCCAGCAAGGACATCTATTATATGGCCAGAAAGTCCTATTTGGCGGTGAAGACTGGAGATGCAACCCAGCTATACGACATGGTTCACACAGAAAATTTTGTGTTAGTTGATCAAAAAAGACAAATCAGAGGCTTTTATGACGGAACTAAAAAAGAAGACGTTGAAAAACTAATTGAAGACATCAAATTCTTGCGCAGAAAGTAGAAATAAAAAGGGATAGAACAACAACTGTTCTATTTTTTTGAGCTAATTTTGCAATTCAAATTAAATCTAAATAAAACTAAATACAGCATGACACTAGATCTTTTACAAAAAAATCAAGTAGCAATGATTACCGGTTTTAACTTAAATGAAATTCCATTGAAATTTATTGAAATGGGATGTTTCCCAGGCAGCTCTATTGAGCTTTTACAAAGAGCTCCTTTTGGCGGACCTTTGTACTTTAAAATCAATGAAACACATTTGAGTATCAGAATGGATTTAGCTAGAGAAATTTCAATTGAGATAACGAAGAATTAATTAATGAAACATACAATTAACATTGCTTTAATTGGAAATCCTAATGTTGGAAAGACATCAGTTTTCAACATGCTTACCGGATTAAAGCAAAAGGTTGGGAATTATCCAGGAATCACGGTTGAAAAAAAAGTTGGTGTTTTTAAAGTAAACAACCAACTGAAAGCCAACATTTTGGACCTTCCAGGAAGTTATTCTATCAACGCTACATCTAAAGACGAACAGGTAGTATTGGATTTACTATTTGACCAAAACAACGAACACTATCCAGATGTGGTCCTGGTGGTTGCGGATGTAGAAAACATCAAGAGAAATTTATTGCTATTCACTCAGATAAAAGACTTGGGTTTACCAACAATTTTAGCAGTGAACATGGCAGACCGAATGGGACCTAAAGGAATTTCCTTGGACATTCAGTCCCTTGAAGCGGCTCTTGATACAAAAGTTGTGTTGCTTTCAGTACGTGAAAATAAAGGTTTTGAAGAATTGAAAGGGGCTATTGCTTCTTACAAAGAATTGTCTAAAGAAAAAATCATTGACATCAAATCCATTGACACAGCACATTTTGAACAGTTTGCTGCAGCGAATCCAAACAAAGATGTATATCAACATTGGTTGGTTCAAGACGGCAGCAGTTCTAGTGAAATAAAAAAAATACAACACAAAGAAACGGTTAAGAGATATCAAATTATCAACGAAGCCTTAAATAAAAGTTATGCCGTAAATGCCTTAGAAGCTTCTGACATCAGAAGTAAAATGGATCGTGTATTAACCCATTGGTTTTTTGGATACGCCATCTTTTTTGGAATCATGCTTTTGATATTCCAATCTGTTTTTGATTGGTCTAGTATCCCAATGGACTTCATTGATGGTCTTTTTGCTTCCTTGATTGAAAGTTTGAAAGAAACGTTACCTGCTGGAAAATTAACCGATTTGATTACAGACGGCGTTATTGCTGGTATTAACGGTGTGGTTATTTTCATTCCACAGATTGCCATCTTATTCTTGTTTATCTCCCTTTTGGAAGAGTCTGGATACATGAGCCGTGTGGTATTCTTAATGGACCGCATCATGCGCCCATTTGGATTAAATGGAAAATCCATCGTACCACTGATTTCAGGAACAGCCTGTGCAATTCCAGCCATCATGTCTGCAAGAAACATAGAAAACTGGAAAGAGCGTTTAATCACCATATTGATCACGCCTTTCACAACCTGTTCTGCTAGAATTCCCGTTTATGTGATTATCATATCGTTGGTTGTACCAGACAAAAAAGTCTTTGGCTTTATTGGACTTCAAGGGCTGACCATGACGGGATTGTATATTTTAGGATTCTTTATGGCCATCATTTCTGCTTGGATATTGAACAAAATTATCAAATCAAAACAGAAATCATACTTTGTAGTTGAAATGCCAACCTACCGTTTGCCGTTGTTGAAAAACGTCTTTTACACGGTGGTTGAAAAGACCAAATCATTTGTTTTTGGTGCAGGTAAAATCATCCTTCCCCTTTCTGTATTGTTGTGGTTTTTAGGAACACATGGTCCAGGTGACAATTTTACAAATGCGGAAGAAATTATAACGTCAACCTATGTTGACCAACAACTGTCTGAGGAAGATCTTCAAGATAAAGTAGCTTCTTTCAAATTGGAAAGTTCTTATATGGGACTGATTGGAAAAAGTATTGAACCCGTGGTACGTCCGTTGGGATATGATTGGAAAATTGGTATTGCCGTGATCGCATCTTTTTCTGCTAGAGAAGTGTTTGTGGGAACGTTAGCAACCATTTACAGTGTGGGAAGCCACGCTGATGAAGAAGATATATCACTGATTAAAGACCGCATGATGAGAGAAACATTCCCTGACGGAACCAAAGTTTTTACCTTGGCTACTGGGGTTTCTATCCTGCTTTTCTATGCGTTTGCCATGCAGTGTATCTCTACTGTAGCTATTACAAGAAAAGAGACAAACTCCTTAAAATGGACGGTTATACAAGCTGTAGGGATGACCTTATTTGCTTATATCGTTTCTTTTGTTGCCTATCAACTATTAAAATAGAACAATGGATATTCAAGAAATTGCTGTCTATGTAATTGTGGCAGCTGTCGTGGTGTACTTCTTATTCAAAATTTTTGGAAAGAAAAAACCAAAGGATGGATGCGGACCCAATTGCGGTTGCAGCTAAAAAAAAAGGAAGTGATTGGATCACTTCCTTTTTTTTATACGATATTTTGGTAATTATTTATTTGTTGTTTTAATCAACTTGAAACAATAATTCAATGCTTCTT
>JAGHSS010000115.1 GCA_018065745.1 Candidatus Neoflavobacterium equi
TAATAATGTTTTTTAAGAATTTAAGTTTTAATTAAGAGATTATAAATGTGTTTATAAGACAATATTTACATTTTCAACCACTTAATTTACTTTTTTACTAAAGTAAGAAAACAGGGTTTGATTATCATTTTCTTCACCAATTAACGATTTTAGAGAATTTTTATCAGCATATACTTGCGAAAGTTCCTTTCCCAACTCCACTCCAAACTGATCAAAGCTAAAAATATTCCACAAAACTCCTTGAACAAAGGTTTTGTGCTCATACATAGCAATCAAACTTCCGATAGTTTTAGGATTTAATTGATCAAATAAATAAACAGATGAAGGATTGTTCCCTTCAAAATATTTATATGGTTTTTGAATGTCTTTACAATCAAAACGCGCTACCTCTTCCTTTGTTCTTCCAAAAAGAAGCGCATCTATTTGCGCAAAGAAATTATTCATCAATTTGATGTGGAAGTGATTGTTGTCGTTAATAGACTTGATATATCCAATAAACTCAACAGGAATCAATTTTGTTCCTTGGTGAAACAATTGGAAAAACGCATGTTGTGCATTAGCACCCACATCTCCCCAAATAACATTACCTGTTTGGTAAGTTACTTGTTCCCCATTGCGGTCCATCAATTTCCCATTGCTCTCCATGATCATTTGTTGTAAAAATGAAGGGAAAGATTTCATATACTGAGAATATGAAATTACTGCTTCCGTCTGGGCTTCAAAGAAATTATTATACCAAACAGAAAGCAATCCTGCAATTACAGGAATGTTGTGTTCAAACGGTGCTTCTTTAAAATGCAAATCCGTTTCATAAGCACCTTCAAGTAACTTTTCAAAATTTGCATAACCAATAGACAAGGCTATGGACAAACCAACAGCACTCCACAGAGAAAAACGACCTCCAACCCAGTCCCACATAGGAAAGATATTTTCAGTTGCAATCCCAAAGTGAACAGCCAATCTGTCATTTGAAGTAACAGCTACAAAGTGACGCTCAATATCTAGAATACATCCCTTTTTAAGAAACCAGTTCTTGATAAAGGTCGCATTAGCAAGCGTTTCATCAGTAGTAAATGTTTTAGAAACAACCACAAACAAAGTAGTCTCAGGATTTAATTTACTTAAAAAATCATCCAGATAGGTCCCATCAATATTGGAAACATAATGCATATTCAGGTGATTCTTGTAAAACGCCAATGCATCAGTAACCATTTTTGGTCCCAAATCAGATCCACCAATACCAATATTAACAACATCAGTGATGGGTTTATTAGTAAATCCTGTTCTCGCGCCAGAAATAATTTCACGTGAGAATTTCTTCATGCGCACACGCACAGCATGCACATCATTTACAATGTTTTTATTACCTAATTTAACAGCAGTTCCCTTTGGCATGCGCAACGCTGTATGCAATACCGCACGGTCTTCTGTTTCATTTATTTTATCACCACTAAAAAGTTTCGCAATGGCATCTTCCAATTTCATTTCCGCAGCAAACTCTAATAAGAGCGCCATGGTTTCTTCAGTAATAATATTTTTAGAATAATCATAGCAACAATCCTCCAATTGAACTGAAAAACGACTGAAACGATCCTGCCAGTTAAAATCTTGCATTCTGCAATCTTTCATCACCTGATAGTGTTCCAATAATTTATTCCAAGATGGTGTTTTTGTTGGGTTGATTTTTTCTAAAGCCATTTATTAATTTTCAAATTTTAATTTTGATATACTATCCAAATCTCTTTTCAGAGGTTCTATATGTTTTAAAAAAGCCGGTTTCTCTTTGGAACTCATCGGTTCTGAATTTGGCAATTTTTGTTTTAATGGGTCTGTTTGAACACCGTTTTTCCAAAACCTATAACACACGTGAGGACCCGTTGCAAGACCGGTACTTCCAACCTTACCAATGGTCTCCCCTTGTTGCACACGCTGTCCATTTCTAACCAGAATTTTTGACATGTGTAAATATTGGGTCGTGTAGGTTTCATTGTGTTTCACCTTGACAAAATTACCATTTCCTGCGGTGTACCCCGTTTGAATTACCACACCAGAAGCTGTAGTCATGATGGGTGTTCCAGCTGGAGCAGCATAATCCGTTCCATTGTGCGCTTTCCACTTTAACTGTACCGGATGAAAACGTTGTTTTGTGAATTTTGAAGTCAATCTAAAAAACTTAAGAGGGGCTTTCAAAAACATGTTTTTCAAAACCTTACCTTCTTCATCAAAATACTCTGCGTTTTTTTGATTGCTGTTCTTTTTATAAGGAAAAGAATAAACCAATTTCCCCCTATACTCAATATAGGAAGCATTGATGGATTCCACGCCAATTTTCTCCCCATTAGCCAGGTATTTTTCAGTCACGTTGACTGCAAATTTATCACCTTTATCCAATTTAAAAAAGTCAATTGACCATGCATACATCTTTAAAAGCGAGTTTGCAACAGAAGGACTCACCCCTTCTTTCTCCAATGAACTGGCAAGAGAACCGTCCAAACGCCCTGCAACTGTTCTCGTTTTAAGCACCGTAGGAACTTCCTTCTTGTAAGCAAAAATAGAATCTCTTAAGTCAATTACTACATATTTTAAACGATCAGGCTGATAAATAAAAACCTGTAACGAGTCTGTAGTTTTTGATTTCAACAATGTATAAGGCTTTCCAATCTGGATACTTCTCACGTCAAAAGAATCTTTAATCTTCAAATTAACGTCGTGTATCTTTGATGCAGATAAATTATTATTTCCCAAAATTTTTCCAAAGCTATCACCAGAAACTAACGTATCGTGAACAACAGAGAAATCATTTAATATAAATCCAAATTCTTCTTTTATCTCTTCCTTTACCGGCTTGACAATCTCTTTTACAGGCTTGTCAACAACCTCTTTTTTATCATTACAACTACTCAACAGCAG
>JAGHSS010000104.1 GCA_018065745.1 Candidatus Neoflavobacterium equi
TGTGCAGAAATACCGACAGAATAAATAACTGCCGACATAACAAAAAATAGTTTCATTCTCCTGATAAATTTCATTGTAAATGTAATGAAAAACTATATCAAAAAACATCAAACACACATTTCCTTGAAAATACTTCACACGCTGTTAAACACTTCATTATAAGCAATGTAAATGAGAATTTAGTGCAGAATTTATAATATTTTATTATTAATCCAACACAGCCTCCAAACAATCATACATGATTTGCCACGTTTGCTTGTTCATTGACCATGAATTACTGACCTCTTCATTGAGTTGTTGAATTAAAATTCTGCCCTCATCAAATTGTTTTTGAGCAGTTTCAACACTTGAGCTAGCCAATTTATCCATCTCTCTTGAGAGTTCCCATTTTTGCTTTAAAGCAGTGATTTTCTGTTCTTTTTGAGCTTTGTCAATACGGTTTTTCTTTTGTTCTTCTTCCAGCTGATAGCTGTAAATCTCTTCTTGTTTTTTGAAACGTTTTGTTTTTAATTGGTATTGAAACGTATTGCTTATAGGCAATTTGAGTCCCAAATTCACATAGCTGCTCCCAAACCATTGATCTCCAGAAAACACAGCCAGTGAATTGTCAAAGTATTGTGCTCCATAATAGGCGTTAAACGTCAATGTTGGCAATAATTCCTTTGTCAGATTTTGGCGTTGCATGACTATTTTATTACGTTCGTTCTCAATTTTTTCCTCCTTGAAATTGGTTTCACCAAACTGCAAAGCTGCTACAATTTCCTCCATGGAAGAACTCAACTGCACCACATTCTCAAGGTTGTGGTAACGTCCCAATTCCATTAGAGAATTTACATATACCTGATAAGCTTCTACCCACTGATTTTGCTTTTGCATTTGGGTTTGAACAGCCCTGTTATGCTCCAAAATACCGATTCTTCCCGCAGTAAATCTCAATTTACTTACCTCCACTATTTTGTGGTAAAGGATGGTATCTTGAACTGCTGCATCATATTGTTTCTGAGCCAATAGAGCTTTACCATAGGCTTTAGTCGCATTTTTTTTCAAATCTTCAGCATCCAAATTGGATTGTAATTGATCTCCTTTTTGTTCCAATTTTGCCGTTTCTATGGCCAATTGTGTATTGGGATTAAACAAATCCCAAGCCAATTGTATCCCCGCTTTTGCAGACCAATCTGTAGCAAATTTTAAAGGAGTAATATCTCCAGCTTGAGCAGTTGGATCAAATGCTATGGAGGGTACAGGAGTCACCGGCACAATCAAATTGCGTTGCAAATTTGCCTCACCAGTTATGACAGGAAGTCTTCTTCCCTTTTCAGTTTTAATCTTTAAAGTACCCAAGTCAAAAAGAGCTTCTTGTTCCTTACTGCTACTCAATTGTTGTTGTTGATTCCACAAATCCTCAATAGAAAGGTTTTGAGCTCCAACAGCACAGGTAAAAAAGAATGATAGTATATAGATTTTCATATCAACAACGAAAAATAATGACAATTAATAATTTAGAAAACAGATGCGGGCTCAAGCTTGCTAATTTTTCTAACCGCAAACAGGGATCCTCCAACAGAAATTATCAGCGTTAGAGACAACAAAAACAGTATAAAAGGCAGTGACATATCAATTGCAAGTCCACTGCTTTTCACTCCTTGTTTGAAACCAAATAACAAAAACATAGCAATTGCAAAACCTATTAAAGCATACAAAAATGCTTGGGTTACCAAAAGTCTATTCACATAGCCATTTGTAGCACCAATAGCCTTTAGCGTTCCATAATCTTTTATTCTATCAAGTGCAGCACTGTACAAAGTCAGACCAATAATAAAAAATCCACTAATCATAGCAAATACCACCAGCGTTCCAAAACTCATCCCCATATTTGAAGATATGAGAATTTCCTTGACCGTGGATTGTTTGAGTTTTTCTACATCCCAGGCTCTTAAGTTGGGATAAGTAGCGTTTATTTGATCAATAACCTGCTGTTTTTTATTCATATCTGTCAATCGCACGGAAATCAAGCTGACTTTATCAGGTCCTACATTACCATAAAAACGTGCATTCTCTAAACTGGTATACATAAAATTACCACCAAAAGCTTGCGCATTTTTTGTAATCAATGCTATCCTTGCGCTTTTGCCATTAATTTCTATCGGCTTATTCAAATACAGTGAAGTCTTCCAAGAGCTTGCATTAAAAAATTCTGCAGAAACAGCTTCAGGTTGCATCAAATTTTCACTCTTTCCTTCGTGAATTCTATCTTCTACAGGGCCGATGATAAAATCAGGGGCATTGCTTCCCACCAAACTCACCCCAGCAGTTTTTCCATCCAAAAATGATGCTTCTCCAGAGGCAATTAAAACCGGATATGTTTGTTGAACTCCAGGAATACTTCTCAATTCTTGAACCACCCTAGAATCAATCTTATTCAGCGTGTTTACATTCACAGTTTGTCGCTCAATTACCCAAATGTCCAATGGAGTAACCTTTGAATTGCCAACCAAATTTCCCATCAATCCCATCAAGAAACTCAACAGACCAATTTGTTGACCAATCAGAAAAATACTGATGACAATTGCCGTTATGATCCCAACACTTTTGGATGTGTCATAACGTATAAATTTAAAGGCCAATCCAATCATATTACTTCAAGACAATTTTACATTCAACCTTGGAATTGATCAACAGATTTTTTTGGTCCCCATCAAGGGCGACAGTAAATCTGCGCACGCGTCTGTCAGATCCTTCACCGACACTTTCATACAAAATGGATTTGTTTTGCAAGGCTGCACCGACAAAAATTAAAGTACCAGTCGCTAATTTTTGCGTTTGACCGATGCCGTATATTTCCACCTGCATGCCCTTTTGAATTTGATTTGCATACATCTCATCCACTTCCCCTTCAATTACTAAAGGACCAAAAGGAGCCAACTCACCAAATGTTGAACTTACATTTAACTGTTGTCCCAAGGTGATGTCAAAACGCAACAATACCCCATTTGCAAGCGCCTTGTATTGGGTGTCCTCCAAAACCAGGTTTTGTTTGCTCACCGCTGTTTCCAATTCTCTCAACGCCAAACCATTGGCACGTTGATTTTGTAAACTCTCTTGATATAGCGCTTTCTGTTGTTTGTAATTGGATTCATCCTGTGCTGTTTTCTCTTTGGTTTCTGCCCCTTGAGCCAGCAATCTTTTACTGGTTTGGTAAACCCCAAAAAGTTCTTCCATTTTAATTTTTGCACGGGCAATTTCTCCGTCTTGAGCACTATTTTTTGCACGCTGTGTTTCCAACTGCGCCAAAGCCTGTTTTTTGTCTAATTTTTGGGCGTCAGATTTCAGTTCAAACAAGACTTGTCCTGCTTTAATACTGTCCCCCATTTTGACATTCAACTTGGTTACAATCCCCATTTGATCTGTTGAAAGTAATGCAATACCATCTTCAGGCAGTACTTTTCCAATCCCAACAACCTGGTTCACAACCACAGGTTGTTCCACCGTAGGATTCACTTTTTTGTCGTCTTTTCCACATCCTACAGCCAAAGCTAAAAGCAGGAATGTCATGTATTTTTTATTTGTAGTCATCTTCATTTGATATGGTATTTGAAACAACGCCTTCTTCAACATATATGATACGATCTGCATATTTTCTCAAGCGCAGATCATGGGAAACAATAATAACAGCTTTCCCATCTGCGGCCAAACCTTTTAATTCCTCCATCACCATAACAGCACTTTTAGAATCTAATGATGCAGTAGGCTCATCACACAAAACAATTTGAGGGTTTGTTACCAAAGCTCTAGCAATTGCCACACGTTGCTTCTGCCCTCCACTCAGCTTTTTAGGTAGGTTTTTAAATCTATTCCCCAATCCTACTTTTTCCAGAGCAATTTTAGATCGCTCCAAAGCTTCACTTTTTGAGACGCCCATTAACAGCAACGGTTGCATTACATTTTCCAATGCAGTCAGGGGTTCAATTAAATTAAATTGTTGGAATATAAATCCAATTTTGTGAAGACGCACACCAGCTAATTGTTTTTCGCTGTACTTACTCACCTCTTCCCCATCAAAAAACACAGCTCCTGAGGTTGGATAAATTACACAACCAATCATGGACAACAAAGTCGTCTTTCCAGATCCTGAAGGTCCCATGATCAAGGTTACTTTTCCCAAGTCAAAAGATTCTGTAGTTTCAGTAAGGGCGGTTATGGTAGTATCCCCCGTTTTATACGTCTTGACAACTTTTTTAACTTCTATAATTTTATTTTCCATTAGACTCATTTCGTGTTTAAAGATAGGCATTCAAACAGGGGAACACAAAGTAAAACGCAACCTTATCACTCCTATTATTAAAAATATGAAATCAAACATTAAAAGACAACTCTTAAAAAAAACCAAAAAAGACTAAACAAAACACAAGCTATTGATTATGTGTAACTTAACTAAATATTAAATAAAAAATGACATACATTTTAATGAACCTACACAAAAACTTCAAATTTTCATCAAAATCTTTTTTTTGATTTGTTAA
>JAGHSS010000140.1 GCA_018065745.1 Candidatus Neoflavobacterium equi
CAAGAAACCTTGATGAAAGCAGACTCTATCATTGGAGCGATGCCGGTAGTAGAGGGACGTATGATGGTTGCAGGACGCTCATTGATCAACGGGGTAAGCGGTGGTTCTTACGGAATGGGAGTTTTCAAATTACAAGATTTTGAAAAGAGAACAGACCCATCACAAAGTGTTGACGCTGTTGTTGGACAATTGTTTGGAATGGCATCACAGTTTAAGGACGCACAAGTTTTGTTCTTTACCCCACCATCAGTTCAAGGATTTGGATCTGCAGATGGTTTTGAATTTAACTTACAGTCCAAAGCAGATGACAACTGGCAAGATATGTACAAGGTGGTTGGAGAAATGGCGATGGCGTTAAACCAACGTCCAGAAATCCAATATGCGATGACTAACTTTAACCCTAACTTCCCACAATACCAAATGGATATCAATGTGGAACGTGCAAAAGACGCAGGGGTTTCTGTAAGTTCTATCATCAACACCATGCAAGGTTATTTTGGAGGTTTGTACACAACAGATTTCAACCGTTTTGGTAAACAATACCGTGTGATGATTCAAGCAGAACCATCAGACCGTGACAAGATGGCTTCCATTGACAAAGTAACTGTTAAAAACCAAGCTGGAAACATGGTTGCCATCAACCAGTTTATCGATTTCAAACCAATCTATGGTCCAGAATCTGTATCCCGTTTCAACTTGTTGAAATCAGCTAAATTCTCTGGAAAAGCAAATCCTGGATATTCTTCTGGAGACGCGATTAAAGCCATTGAAGAAGTTGCTGCACAACACCTGCCAAAATCTTATTCTTATGAATATTCTGGAATGACCAGAGAAGAAATTGCTGCAGGATCACAACAAGCCGTTATTTTCTTGTTGAGTTTAGTTTTCGTTTATTTCTTACTTTCTGCTCAATATGAAAGTTATGTATTGCCATTTGCGGTGTTACTTTCTTTACCAGTAGGTATTGCAGGAGCTATTTTATTTGTGAAATTGACAGGTTTGGAAAACAACATTTATTTCCAAGTTGCTCTGATCATGTTGATTGGATTACTTGCTAAAAACGCCATCTTGATTGTGGAATACGCGCTTCAAAGAAGGCACCACGGTTTGAGTTTGTTTGAAGCGGCAATTGACGGTGCGAGAGCTCGTTTGCGTCCAATTTTGATGACCTCTTTCGCCTTCATCCTTGGTTTGGTGCCGTTGGCATTTGCAAGTGGTGTTGGAGCTGTAGGTAACCGTTCCATTGGTATGGGAGCTGTTGGAGGAATGTTGATTGGAACTGTATTTGGAGTTTTTGTAATTCCAGTATTGTTTGTCATCTTCCAAGCGTTACAAGAAAAAATTAGCGGTAAAAAACCAGTAACAGAAACACAGGATCAAGCATAATATGAAAAAAGAAATTTCAAAAGTGGTTTTGATAGCTTCTACAGGATTGTTATTGCAGTCGTGTTTTGTAGCTAAAGAGTACAAAAGACCAGAATTAAAGACAGAAGAGACCTATAGATCCACTATTGTTGCACAAGATTCTACAACAATGTCAGATCTTTCTTGGAATCAAGTGTTCAAAGATCAGTTGCTTCAGAATTACATCAATGAAGGAATCCAGAACAACTATGATTTGCAAATTGCAACTCAGAACATTGTTGCTGCGCAGTCTTACATGAAGCAAGGAAAAGCAGGATATTTGCCAAACGTTACTATGGGCGCTACTTGGACACACCAAGAGTTCTCTAAAAATTCCCAGTTTGGACGTTTGTTCAACGGTGGTTTGGATCAGTATGAAATTGGACCAAAAATTTCTTGGGAAGCAGATATTTGGGGAAAAATCAGAAGTAATAAACGCGCAACCAATGCAAGTTACTTACAGACGATCGCTGCTACACAGGCAGTACAATCTCAAATTGTAACCAACATTGCCTCTGTTTATTTCCAATTGATGTCCATGGACGCCCAGTTGAAAGTAGCAGAGCAAACGATGGAAAACAGAACCAAAAGTATTGAAATAATCAAGGCCTTGAAAGAGGGAGGTTCTGTGAATGAAGTTGGTGTGAAACAGACAGAAGCACAGAAATATGCGACTCAAATCATCATTGAAGATTTGAAATTCAACATCAATTTATTAGAAAATTCACTTAGTGTTTTATTGGGTAGAAACCCAGGAAAAGTGGAGCGAAATACCTTAGATTCACAAGTTATTGACGCGCCGATCACCTCTGGTGTTCCAGCAAAATTGTTGAGCAACCGTCCAGATTTGATTGCTGCAGAATACAGTTTGATCAATGCGTTTGAGATGACAAATGTGGCTCGTTCAAATTTCTATCCATCGCTTACCATCAGTGGTACTGGAGGTTTACAGTCGGTTGAATTGAAAAATTGGTTTTCTGCTAATTCACTTTTCGCCAATATCGTGACCGGTTTATCTGCCCCATTGTGGAACCAGAGAAACATCAGAACACAGAATGAAGTAGCCAAGTCAAATCAACAAAAGGCCTTTTTACAATATGAAAAGACTTTGTTGACAGCCAGCAAAGAAGTATCAGATGCTTTGGCTAGCTACACCAATGAAACCAATAAATTAGTCATAAGAGAACAACAGGTTGACGCCTTGAAAAAGGCAGCCAGCTATTCTGATGAATTGTTGAACTACGGCATGGTTAACTACCTAGAAGTTTTGACAGCCAAAGACAACGCTTTGAACTCAGAATTGTCACTTATTGACAACAAATACAAACAGCTTAACGCTGTGATTGACCTTTACAGAGCCCTTGGTGGCGGATGGAAATAGGAAAATCATCCCATACAAAATGGCCGTATCTTTCATTAGATGCGGCCATTTTTTTTTGTTTTAAATATCATTTTTTTGGGCGTTCCCCTCCGGGTCGTGCTTTCCGCTTTATCTTTATTTAGGTTCGCTTGCGCTCCCAAAATAAAGGATGCCGCTACAATCACTAACGCAACAACGGCATGGTCTGTGTCTGTTCTGAATCAATTATTGTCCGTTACTGACAAATCCGAGCTTATTTTCCTTTTTAAATACACTTATGTCC
>JAGHSS010000328.1 GCA_018065745.1 Candidatus Neoflavobacterium equi
AGTCAATTTTAATGTCGTCTCCCAAGGATTCCTTTAACTTTATAAACGTAGGGATGCTTACAAACTATTCAATGCGGTCAGCTATTTTCTCAACAAACTCAATACGTGCATATCCTGCCGCCTTTCCATGAACACAATTTATGTAATATATGTTAAAATTATGAATTTTATTTCAAAGTGTCTTTTTTCAATTCTTTGGGTGCAATTACCGGTTTTGGTTTCGCTACATAACTAGTGTCGCGAACCACGACCTTAGCCTTTGGGTAAATAGGGTAGTGGGATTCAAAAATCCAATTTGTCGCTTGTTTTGACTTGATTGCCTTTCTGTTCCACACCTCAAAATATGGGGCGTTTGGTTGTCTGTTGTAACCCGCTTTTACCAGGTCATTATAGGCAGTATTGTTATTTTTGTTTATGAAGATGTAATTTCCTTTAAGTTCAGATTTGTACGTCAACACGGCTTTGGTCGAGTCAATTTTAATGTCGTCTCCCATGGATTGGTTTAACTTTTTAGACGTTGGGATGCTGACAAAGTATTCAATGCGGTCAGCTTTTTTCTCAACAAAGTCAATACGTGCATTTCCTGCAGCCTTTCCTTGAACACTTTTGATGTAATCTTCCAATTGAGATACCGCAAGTGCCACATCTTCTTTCATGGATTTTGGCGTGCTGACATTTCTAACTTTTACCGTGTATGTTGGTTTGAAATTGTATTCCCCAATCGCAGTAATTTTATATTCTGTAAAATTGCGTTCCACATTGTTTTTGATGTTGTGGATCATATCATACAAGATGTCGTCATATTTAGCTTGAGCACCTCCTTTTAAGAAAAATTCAATCTTGTCTTGGAAACTTACCTGTCCTTCAATCTCAACCTTGATTTCCGTCTTCTTTGGATTTTTATTTTTAGTGTCAAAATGCCAAGAGAATCCAGCCAAGTCTTCCTGTAGCAAAACGATGCGTTGTTGCAGACTGTCGGTCTTGAACGATTTCAAATTTTGAACACTTTTTTTAACGTTGGAACTGATCCAGTCCATCTGAGTTGTTGTACCCATTTTGTCGCGTACAAAACTCACCGTTTTGGTATCAAAAATACGTGAAGGTAGAATTTCTGCCCAATTGTTTAAATCGTGCACATAGTCAAATACCAATTCTTGAGGTTGGTTGACCACAATGGATCTTGAAACGTGGTACTTATTTTCTAAAGTAGCGATGTAAACGGTTAGTGAGACCAATGTCAATACAACCAATAAAAATAAGTATTTAAGAATTCTCATGGAACGGTTCTTTTAAGTTAGGTTAGCTTGGTTTTTAGGGTAAATATAATTAGAAATTCTTTAAGAAGTTTTTGATAATGAATAGAATGCCGATAAAAGCAAAAAATCCAACCAAAACCCATTTCGAGCCCTTGTAGTAAACACGGTGCAATTTTAAATCTTTTCTGTACATGATGACTGTGGCAATGACAAATACCACTACAAAAGCCACCGCAAACTGAAGTTGTCCTGTTGAAAACATGATTGATAAATTAAGGTACTAAAT
>JAGHSS010000276.1 GCA_018065745.1 Candidatus Neoflavobacterium equi
TCCCCTTTTTTTTTATGTCTACTTTTTTTATTTTAATTCTTTAATGGCCAACAGCGGTATGTTGATGGCACTGACCACGTCTTTGGTCAGATTGCGCTTGATGAAAACATCACTCAAGAAGGAGCTTTTGTAACTCAACATTGCCAAAAGATCAATGTGGTTAAAGTGCAGGAAGTCAAAGATGGATTCCTTGACATCATCATGAGGCACCACCACAAACTGTACATTCTTCTTGGCATATTTTTCACGCCATTTATCAATGGTTTCTTCAGTAACATCAGAACTCTTGTTCTTGACGTAAAGACATTTAACATTTGCACCAATTTTTTTGGCAATTTTACTCACCTCATCCAAAGCGCGTTTGTCTTTATCGCGGAATTTAGTGGTAAAACCAATCGTCTGGATCTTTTTAAAAGTACAGTGATTGGGGATGGTCAACAATTTGACAGGCACAGCATTCATGACCGCAATGGTGTTGGAACCCATTATGCGTTCTGTCCAATCTGCTCCAGAAGTGCCCATCACAATCAGATTGATTTTTTCCAAAGCCACCACCTTGTTGATGGATTGTATCAAAGACCCCTGCTGCAGCGCATGAGACAAATTGATGTGCTCCAAATTGTGTTTCTTGGCAATGTCCCTCAAAGACGCGATAGTCTCCCTAAAACTCTCAAAAGAGTTGAGCTCTATGGTTTTATAAATCTCCGGTGCAAATGCTGCATTACCTTCCAAATTTAAAGCTGGAATATCATAAACGTGCAAAACAACAATCTCTGACTTCAGAAAATTAGCCATTTTCAAAGCATACAAAAATGCGTTGTTTGCAAATTCAGAAAGGTCTGTTGGAAAGAGTATTTTTGACATAGGTAGCAATTAAAGTTAAACAAGCAGTGTCGCGTTTAAAACACCAAAACTATAACTCATATAAGATACATATATTACGCTTAAATTGCAATTTTTTAACTAAAATATCATACTATTTGCTCAAAATGTTCTTTTGTTTTGACTTTTGAGATGATTTCTGAAATCACACCAGCCTCATCAATCACAAATGTTGTTCTGTGAATCCCATCATAGGTCTTGCCCATAAATTTTTTGGGGCCCCAAACACCATACAATTGAATCACTTCTTTTTCAACATCAGCCAACAGCGGGAATGGAAGGTTGTTTTTATCTTTAAATTTTTGAAGTTTGACCGCATCATCTGCACTGACTCCCAAAACTACATAACCCAATTTCAAAAGCTCCTCATAGTGGTCTCTTAAATTACACGCCTGAACAGTACATCCAGGAGTACTCGCTTTGGGGTAAAAGTATAAAACTATTTTTTTACCTTTGTACTGACTGATTGATTGTGTATTTCCGTCTTGATCATGCACAAAAAAGTCTGGTGCATTATCTCCTATTTGTAAAGTTGTCATACATTAAAATTTGATTTAAAATTACAAATTAAAGAGGTAATAAACACGTACAAATCCATTTTATCACAGCATTGATATGACAAAACAAGAGAAAGTAAATTTTGTAGTTGACACCCTGGCGGCTTTATATCCAGAAATTCCCATTCCTTTGGACCATAAAGATCCATATACCTTGCTGATTGCTGTTTTGCTTTCTGCCCAATGCACAGATGTGCGCGTCAATCAAATTACACCACTTTTGTTTGCCAAGGCAGACAATCCGTATGATATGGTAAAATTGAGTGTAGAAGAAATCCAAGACATCATCAGACCTTGTGGCCTTTCGCCCATGAAGTCCAAGGGGATTTATGGATTATCTCAAATTTTAATTGAAAAGCACAACGGTCATGTACCCGCTAATTATGAAGATTTGGAGGAATTGCCTGCTGTGGGACACAAGACCGCCAGTGTGGTTATGAGTCAGGCTTTTGGCATTCCGGCTTTTCCTGTAGACACACATATTCACCGGTTGATGTACCGTTGGAACCTCAGCAATGGCAAGAGTGTACAGCAGACTGAAAAGGATGCCAAACGCCTGTTTCCCAAAGCGTGTTGGAACGACCTACACCTGCAAATGATTTGGTATGGAAGGGAGTATTCACCAGCCCGCGGATGGGATTTGAACCGCGACATCATCACCGCTGTCATTGGAAGAAAAACGGTTATTGAGGCATATAATAAAACGAAAAAAGTCTACTAAACGTAGACTTCTTAAGAATATAACTTAAATTTTGAGTCAAATTAATTCATGTTTAATTCGACCAATTCTTCCTTGATTTTAACCATTTTCAAAGATGCCGAGTAGTCCAATAGAAACTTTACAGTCTCTTTTTTTGGCTCTAGCTTGATCTCTTTTTTTGAGGTTTGGCAAGATTTTTCCATATTTAATTTTTATTGAGCATACAATAATAACGAAAAATACCTACATTAAGTGCTTAGTCATTCAAAATAATGTTATTTTTTTCAATGACTTTTCTTAAATTCATTAAGGCATAACGCATTCTACCCAAAGCTGTATTTATGCTTACTCCAGTAATCTCAGAGATTTCTTTAAAGCTTAAATCATCATAAATACGCATGGTCAATACTTCTTTCTGATCTGCGGGCAGTTCATCAATCAGACGTTTCAAATCTTTAATAATTTGATTGGTAACAATCTGAGATTCAATGTTAGGTGCAGAATCAGTTATGATTGAGAAAATAGAAAATTCTTCTGTCTCTCTTTGGAAAGTCATCTTTTTAGATTTTCTAAAGTGATCTACAATCAGATTATGAGATATTCTCATCACCCAAGGTAAAAATTTACCTTCTTCATTATATGAACCAGATTTCAGGGTTTTAATTACTTTAATAAAAGTATCCTGAAATACATCCTCAGTCACATCACGATCTAAAACTTTAGAATAAATAAAACCATAAATTTTAGACTGATGACGCTCAATAAGTTTTGCTAACGCACCTTCATCTCCATCTACATAGTTCTTAAC
>JAGHSS010000152.1 GCA_018065745.1 Candidatus Neoflavobacterium equi
CACTTTATTATTAGTCCTATGTTTAAAAAAATCTTAACCTTATCATTCTTGGTTGTATTGACCTTATCTGCATGCAAAAATAAAACAGATGAGAGTCAAAACGTGTCTCTTGAAGAAAAAAAATCAAATAAATATGATAAACCAATAGATATCAACTACACTCTTTGGAATCTAAAATCAAATGATTCCCTCAAAAAAGTGTTTAAAAACAAATTTACTCCTCAAGAGTTAACCACCTTAGTCTCACTTAATGGAAGAGATAAAAGCACCATTTTTCAAGCAGATTCAGTTATTGTACCAGACAAGTTTGAAGAGGATTTTTTAGTATACAGTCCATTTCCATACCAGGTTACCTCACTGAAAGACGTCAATAAAATAGCTTTGTTTTCTTATGCTATTCAAGCCTATGCCCTTTATGAAAACGGGAATTTAGTCAAATGGGGGCCAACCTCCATGGGTTCGAAAAAGCATCTTACTCCAACAGGTTTGTTTTTCACCAATTGGAAAGGAGAAGAAATTCAAAGCAGCTTTGACGATGAATGGGTTTTAAAATGGAATTTCAATATTGAAAATAAAGAGGGGATAGGATGGCACCAGTATGCGCTCCCTGGATATCCAGCATCACATTCTTGCTTGAGATTGTTAGAGCAAGATGCCAAATGGATGTATGACTGGGCTTCAGAATGGGTTTTGGCAGACAAAGAAACCGTTAAGGCAAAGGGAACTCCTGTGATTGTATTTGGATCTTATGATTTTTCCAAAAAAGGTCCTTGGTTGAATTTAGCTGAAGATAATAAGTCAAATAGAATTTCAAGTGATATTTTAGAAGCTGAAATCAAAAAATACCTTCCAGAAATTTTAAAAGAGCAAGAAAACAGTATATTAGTAGCTCAACAAACAACAAAGTAAAATGAAAAAAGTTTTAGGAATTTTAGCCATTATCATAGCGCCAATACTCTTGACTTCAGCGTTGAGCAGACCCATTGCTTCAGACTATGAAATTGTAGATGGAAATTTCAAAAATCTAAAAGTGCTCCCACAAGACATATCAAAAGACAGTTTGATGGGACTTATGCAACAATACAACAGAGCATTAGGCGTGAAGTGTAACTACTGCCACGTTCAGGACAAGGCCGCAGATGACAATCACAACAAGGACATTGCGCGTCACATGATCAAGTTTACCAATGATTTAAATTCTAAAGAATTTAATCCCTTAGGAAAGCATTATGAAAACTCAGTAAGCTGTGCCATGTGCCACCGCGGTGATACCAAACCGATTACAGGTGTCAAGTATTTTGAAGAAAATATGAAACAGAAGAAATAATATTTAACAGCCTCCTGGAGGCTGTTTTTTTATTTTATGACTTTTGTCATTTTTTTACTTCCCGCAAAAACCTTATTTTTGCATCAAATTCTTCCATTTAGAGTTTTTTATTGTAATTATCACAAACTTAATTGGTTTATAGCATGCAACTGTATAACACTTTAAGCGCTGAAGAACGCGCTGAACTTATTGAATTAGCGGGAAAAAACAGATTGACTTTATCTTTTTATGCCTATTCAAAAATTGAAGACCCCAAAAAATTTAGAGACGATTTATTCCTTGCTTGGGATGCATTAGACGCCTTGGGACGTACTTATGTTGCTCATGAAGGAATCAATGCACAAATGTCTGTTCCTGCAGAAAATTTTGAAGCTTTCAGAGAAACTCTTCAAGCCTATGATTTCATGAAAGGCATCCGCCTTAACGTTGCAGTTGAACAAGATGATATGTCCTTCTTGAAGCTGACTGTAAAAGTGAGACACAAAATTGTTGCTGACGGTTTGGACGACGCTACCTTTGATGTTACCAACAAAGGGATTCACTTAAAAGCGCAAGAATTCAATGATATGTTGGATGATCCAGATACCATTGTTGTAGATTTTAGAAATCACTATGAAAGTGAAATTGGTCGTTTTATGGGAGCAATTACTCCAGATGTAGATACATTTAGAGAATCATTGCCAATCATCAATGAGCAATTACAACCACATAAAGAAGACAAGAAATTATTGATGTATTGTACTGGAGGTATTCGTTGTGAAAAAGCGAGTGCATACTTCAAACATCAAGGTTTCAAAAATGTATATCAGTTAGAAGGAGGGATTATTGAATATACACGCCAAGTAAAAGCTGAAGGTTTAGAAAGTAAATTCATTGGTAAAAACTTCGTTTTTGACCACCGTTTGGGAGAGCGCATCACAGATGACGTTATTGCAAACTGCCACCAATGTGGAGCACCATGTGACACCCACGTGAATTGTGCCAATGAAGGATGTCATATTTTGTTTATCCAGTGTGATGCCTGTGCAGAAAAAATGCACGGTTGTTGTTCAGACCGTTGTACTGAAATCATTCAGATGCCAATTGAACAACAAAAAGAGTTGAGACGTGGAGAGCAAAAAGGGAATTTAATTTTCAAAAAGGGAAAATCAGATGCCTTGACATTCAAAAAAGAACGCAACATCTTTGAAGAGATCAAACCTGTAAAAGTGAGTGCAATCACAGAGATCAGAAAAAAAGTTCAAAAAGAGCGCAAGACTTTAGTAGGTAAGGGAGAGCATTATTTCACCAAAGCTTCTGTTGCACAGTTCTTAATTGAAAATGCTTCAGTAACTATTGGAGATCAAATTTTGATCCAAGGACCAACAACAGGAGAGGAGCGCATGACCCTGACTGCAATGAAAGTTAACGGTCAAGAAGCAACAACTGCTGTTCCAGGAGATAAAGTAACCTTTGAAGTTCCGTTCAGAATCAGATTGTCAGACAAATTATTTGTCGTTAAAAACATAGCGTAATTTAGTTACATTCACAAAGAGCAAATCATTAGATTTGCTCTCTTTATTTCAAAAAACCATGAATACCATTTTTTATTTAAAGACCTGTGACACCTGTAAGCGCATCCTTTCAGAATTGCCAGGCTTGGAACGCTTTGAATTGATTGATATAAAATCCCAACCCATTACTGCAGACCAATTGGACCAAATGTACCAGCTCAGCGGCAGTTATGAAAAGCTATTCAGCAAAAGAGCCCAGTTGTACAAAGAGTTGAATTTGAAAGAAGCTAATTTAGATGAAGCCGGTTTCAGAAAGTATTTGCTTGAGCATTACACCTTTCTTGCAAGACCTGTTATTATTTTTGACCATAAGATATACATAGGCAACAGCGCAAAAAATGTAGAAGCAGTAAAAGCAGCTTTAGCTATTTAATAAAAAAAGGGAAGTCTATTTTTAGACCTCCCTTTTCTATTTATATAGAGTATTTGAATTCAAAGTTCAATTCATTTTCAATTTTTCGTGCAGAAACCACCTTTCCTTTAGAGATCCCCAAACTTTGAAAAGTTGGAGGTTCCAAATTGCGTTCCAACGCCTGAATAGTATAGTATTCCTTTTTCAGCGGATGATGTGGAAAAACCCCATTATACACCGTGTTCCACTTCTGTTGTTCAATAATTTTAGTAATCAATTGAATACAGTCCTGTTTGTGAATCAGATTGATTGGAGCATACGGGTTTTCAAGTTCTTTTTTGCCAGACAGCGAGTACACCGGATGCCTATCCTCACCAATCAAACCACCAAAGCGCACCACCGTAGTGTTGAATTTTGGATGATTCCTAAACATATTTTCAGCCTGCACATGAATAGATTCCTCAATGACATCATGTTCCTCAGTGATCACATTGTTTGTGTCATTATATACAGATGTTGTACTGATGTAAACAATGTTTTCAATAGCCGTATTCTCAATATTTTTAATCAGAGTTTCCATGTGTTTCAGATAGAAACCATCATTTTTAGCATTGATAGCAATAATTAAAGTATCCAAGTCTCGAGTAAAAGCCCCAAAATTTCCTTTAATTACATCATTGACAATATGAATTAAAAACGCATCCACGCCACTGTGTTGAATCACCTCAAGTTTTCTTGAGTCCGTAGTAGTTCCTTTAATTCGTGAATATTTAGTTGTTAGGTGCTTCGCCAAAGGAAGGCCCAGCCAGCCACATCCCAGAATTCCGATTTTATAATTCATAAGCCATTAGTTTTAGTGTTGGTAAATTTGAGCAAGGTTTTATTAATAACTCAAAAAAGCTTATAAAATTGTTTCATTATATAGTATTTTATTTGTTAAATAAAACTACTGATCCAAGCAACGTTGCAGCTCGTCAATAAACTGTCCCAGGTGGTATCCATCCACCAAACCATGGTGTACATGAACAGACACATTAAAGTACATACGCTCATTTCTTTCATACAATTTTCCCACAGATATTTTGGGGCAGCTGTCCGGATATGTAAAAGAGCGCGCGTGAGAAATAGAAGAAAATTTTATAAACGGCACAGCAGAAAAATGTATAATATTTTCCTTAAAATCCGTACGCGTCATCAAGCCAGTTGTGTTTTGAACTCGATTAATTTCTTCAACCAAATCCCCGTTAAATGCTTTATAATCCTCATTGTAGAATACGTATGAAAATCCAAAAGTTTTATCAGCTCTCATAATCGTTGCAGACGCGTCAATCCCGTCATACAGATACACCTGACCATCCTCAATTCTCAGCCGCATTGCCTCCGTTTTGTTCACCGCCTCCAGCGTTCTGTACAAGTAGTAGTTAAAAAAAGAATAACCCAAACGCTTGGATTCTTGATAAGCGATGGTTGCATCAATTTCCACCACGACACCATAAAAAGGTTCCTCCATTTTACAGAAAAAATCAAAGTGTTCTCTTCTGTTCCACGTTGTCAAATCAACTACTGTTCTCATACTTTCAAAAGTGACAAAACCTCGTTAATACTCGACTTACTATAAAAATTCGCATGTATAATTTCGTGATCAATACGCTCGTGTTCCCATGTAGTATGAAAGGGGATATGCACCGCATGTCCACCGATGTTTAGAACCGGAAGCACATCAGATTTCAAAGAATTCCCGATCATCATAAATTCCTCCGCTTTTATATCCAAACGTTTCAACAAATCGCTATAATCCACCTCTGCTTTTTCGCACATCACCTCAATATGGTGAAAGTAGTCCCCTAAGCCAGAGAGGTGTAATTTTCTACGTTGATCCTTCAAGTCCCCTTTTGTAGCCACGATTAATTTGTAGGAACCCTTTAATTTTTTCAAAGTGTCCTCCACATCATCAAGAAGCGCCACCGGTTTTTGCAAAAGTTCTTTCCCAATTTCTATAATCTTTTGGTATACCACAGCAGACATTTTCCCGTTAGTGATTGTATTTGCCGCCTCGATCATAGAAAGCGTGTATCCTTTAATCCCGTAACCATACAAGTCCAGGTTATTTATTTGCGTTTTAAAAAGTTCTTGAGAGCAGCTTTGTCTAGACAAAAAGTCCTCCATTAGCGAGCAAAATTTCTCCTCTGCCTCGTTGAAGAAAGGTTCGTTCACCCACAGCGTATCATCGGCATCAAATGCCACCACTTTTATTTTGTCCATTGCCTTGTGTATTTTCACAAAGATACACAACAATCAAAATCCTCAAATCTCATTTCACACATATTACGCCATTTTTTAGTTATTTTTTTTGGGTGTTCCCCTTTTAAAACCCTCCTGACGTCGGTTTTTTAAAAGCGTCGCGTCTTCCGCTAAATCTTTTAGTCGGCAAAGCCTCCCAAAAGGATACCGCTCCAACCGCTAACACAACACATTATCCCATCATTAATTTTTACCAATTAAAATCAAAAATCACCATCTACAAACAAGATCCACAAACCAATCACAAACCACTTCCACAAACAACTTCCACAAACCACTTCCACAAACCACTTCCACAAAATAATTCCGTGTTTATACTTCGACAGGCTCAGCACGACACGGTGTATTCCACAAACCAATCACACAAACCAAACACACAAACCAAACACAAACCATTTCCGTGTTTATGCTTCGACAGGCTCAGCATGACACGGTGTATTCCACAAACAAGACAAATGAATCACAAACCACTTCCACAAAATAATTCCGTGTATATACTTCGACAGGCTCAGCAAGACACGGTAAATTCAACAAAAAAGAAAAACAAAACAATCAAAA
>JAGHSS010000318.1 GCA_018065745.1 Candidatus Neoflavobacterium equi
CTGTTAAGTAACCTAATTTTATTTGGTTACCTATGCAATGCACAAGGATCTATGGATTACAAAACAGCATCCAATGAACCGATAAAGACAAGTGGAAGAGCAGGCAAAGCTGCCGTAGGCTTTTTAGACATGAACGCTCAGGGAACTAGCGTTAACTCTGACAAGAATGAAGTTGGAGTAACTTTTTTCAAAGACAAGTTTATTATCTTGTCTAACAAAAAAAGAGGTTATGCTAAGGTTACTAAAAACGAAATCACAAAAGACAACAACTACAACGTCTTTTGCACAGATAGACATAACGACAACAATTTGGACAGAGCGGTTATTTTTTCAAGACTCTTAGATTCAAAAAACAACGAAGGTGGTATGGCTTTTTCTAAAGATGAAAAAACTACCTATGTCACCCACTCCAAGGACAGCAAATCAAATGAACTGTATTTGTACAAATCCAAGCTTACTGATGATGTAAAAGGAATCTGGAGTACACCTGAAGAGGTAACATGGAACGGTGCTCACCTAAACGCTCAAACACCCTATGTTAGCAAGGATGGCAAGAAACTTTATTTTGCTTCTAATTTAGCAGGTGGATATGGCGGGTTGGATTTGTATGTTGCTGATCTGAACAACGACGGAAATTTAAGCAATGTAACCAACTTGGGAAGTGTAATCAATTCAGCATACGACGAGGTACACCCTTTCATTGAAAATGAAAAATTATATTTCTCTTCAAATGATCCAGAAGGATTTGGTGGTTATGATATTTACCGCGTTTCTGGTATCAACAGCACTCCCGTACACAAAATCAATTTGGGTAACAAGCTCAATTCTGAAAAGGACGAAATTGCCTTTATCAAAACTGACAGCAGCAATGGGTATTACTCATCAAACAAAAATGATAAAAACGACGGGAATTACAATATCTATCGCTTCAAAGTAATTAACGAAAGTGTTGAATTGACAAATAAAATTGTTGATGCAAATACACAAGCAGCTTTAAGCAATACTGATGTAACTGTTATTGATGAATCTGGAAAAGTTGTTTTTCAAGGAAAAACGGATAATCAAGGTATCGCAAAATTCAATGCAGACCCTTTGTCTGAATACACAGTGGTAACTAAACACGACAATTATAAGGACAAAACAACTACTTATGAAACGACCAACTCCAACCCTACTGCAACCAACACTATTTTTATGGATCGCATTGGATTTGGAAAAGGATATGAGGCTGTAGATGATTTGAATGAAAAATTAAATATGAACAAAGTTCACTTTGATTTTGACAAATACAACTTGACTCCAGACAATAAAAACCACGTTGCAGAGGTCAAAGATATTTTGGAGCGCTATCCCAACTTAAAATTGAACATCCAAGCACACACTGACAACAGAGGATCTGAGGCATACAATTTAAAATTGTCTGAAAAAAGAGCTTCTTGTGTATATCAATATTTGTTAAGCGAAGGAATTCCGAGCAACAAACTTCAAACACAGGCTTTGGGTGAAAGCAAACCAATTGTTCCTTGTACTGATAATTGTTCTGAAACAGACCACAGCAAAAACAGAAGGGTTGAATTCAAAATTGTTGAAAAATAAAATTTCTTTTAAGAGTTAACAAGGTTGTAATTTCTATTTTTGTCGTCCTTAAAAAAATGAAATGGGAACCTTTGTATTAAGTATTAAAGAAAATGGAGATTACAAGTATACATACAACAACAGAAGAGGAAAGACAATTATTACAAGTATAGGTTTTAAAGATAAAATTGATTGCTTGGAAAGTATTGTCCTTTTGAAAAGAGGATTTGAAACGTTGAGTTTTCCAAAATTTAAAACCTCTAGTGGTAAATTTTTCTTTCGGGTAATATTGGATGGAAACGTTCACTGTGCAAGTAGAAAATTTACAACTGTTCTGAGAATGGAAAAAGGAATTAATGACATCATGAAGTATTTTACCAGCGGAGAAATTTTAGACTTTACTGAATGTGTCTTCCCGGAAATACAGTTTGAAGATGAAGAATAAAAAAAGCCAACTTTGCAGTTGGCTTTTTTTATTTTAAAATACCATAAAGATGAATGTATACAAAATGCCCATAATATATACATCACTTTAAAGTGAAAAAGGGATTTTCTAATTACTCAAAAAGACATCACTCTTCAAAAAATATCTTTTTTATATTCAGAATTTCTATGGATCAAATGTAGGACGTTTTTCTATAAAACCCTTATTCTACAAGGG
>JAGHSS010000090.1 GCA_018065745.1 Candidatus Neoflavobacterium equi
TACAATCCATCACATAGTGAATTGAAGGTTAAAGAAGCAGAAATTGAATTGATTAAAGCAAATAAAGAAAGTGTCAAATCCAAATTATTGCCTGAATTTACCTTGGCTTATAACAACGCCAGTTTTAAGGGAAATGCTCCAAATGATTTATATTATGATACTTCTCACAGGTTTAGTTCCTATCAAGTTGGGGTAGCTGTTCCAATTTTTCAAAATGGGATTAGAAATTCAATGAAAACATTGGATATGGATGTTAAGCTTAAAGAAGAGGAGTTGGAAATTACAAAATTGCAATTTGAAAACACGGTTTTAAATTTGCAAGAATCAATTCAAAAACAACGTGAGATTGTAAATTATTACCAACAAAAAATGCTGCCATCAAATCAAGTCTTGAATCACATACACGCCATTTTCTATGAAGGAGACATCAGTTACATAGAATTTGTTACTCTAGTGAATCAAAATATGGAAAGTCAATCCAATTTTTTGGATGTGCAATCTAATTTATACCAATCAATTGTTTTATTAAATTACTATACGCTATAGATATGAATATCAAGATATACAGTGCAGCATTTTTTACAATGCTTTTAATGAGTACCGCTTGTAACAAAAAAGAAGAAGCAACACCAAATGATGTAACAGAAAAGGAGGTTACTAATGAAGTTGTGCCAATTGAACTTACTGCTGAACAATCCAAACATGTGAATATAACCGTTGGTCAAACAACAAAAATGGTCGTTTCAAAGGTTATTGACGTCAACGGGATCACAACGGTTAAGCCTGAAAATGAATCTCAAATCTCCTCTTTGATAGATGGAAAGTTGATCGGTTCTCAGCTAGTGGAAGGGATGCAAGTAAAAAAAGGCCAGCTATTAGGTTCTATTGAAAATACAACGCTTATTGACTTGCAGGAACAATATCTTTTAGCTAAAGCTAAATATGAGTTGGTGAAAGCAGATTACCGCAGACAATCAGAATTAAATAAAACACAATCTGCCAGTGATAAAGTAGTGCAACAGGCAAAATACAATATGAGTGAACAAGGGATTTTATTAAACACACTGGGCAGTAAGTTAAGTATGTTAGGTATTAATCCATCCCTGGTTTCGTCTTCTAATTTAAAGCGTAGTGTGCCTATTGTAGCTCCATTCTCTGGTATTGTGTCGGGTGTTTTATTGTCAAATGGTAGTTTTGTCACAAGCAATTCACCGATGTTTAAAATTATTGATGCATCCAAATTGTATTTGGTTTTAAAAGTGTATCAAGAAGATATTCCCTTTGTCAAAGTGGGCCAAACTTTAAAAGCAAAACCCAACGGTGAAAAAGAATTTGTGAACGCTAAAATTGAGTTTGTAAATTCAGCCTTAAGCACGGAAGGATTTGGAGAAGTTACCTGTAGTTTGACTGCTACTAAAGATTTAACTCCAGGAATGTATTTAACAGCTCAAATCAATTTAGATTCTAAAGAGGTGAATGGATTGCCTGAAGAAGCGGTTGTAACGTTTGAAAATATACAATATGTATACATTCAACAAGGAAATTTAAAATATATACCGGTGGAAATTAAGACAGGCGGTAGTTCTAATGGATTTCTTGAAATTTTAGATGTAACACCATTGCTTGGTAAAAACATTGTGCTCACAGATGCATACGCATTGTTGATGAAATCAAAAAACGTAGAAGATGAATAGCAATAGATAAAAAAATCCCCAACATTTCAATATGTTGGGGATTTTTTTTATTGGTTTAATCGGTTGAATATGACATTGCCTTCTTGTTTTTTATCAAGGACGATAATGCTGCAAGGTCTCGTTGTAAAACTTTGCTTTTCTTCACTTTGATTGTATTCGTAATTGACAATTAATTCTCCTTTTTGATCTTTTTCTATTGTTAGAATATCAAATGAAGGGCTTCGATCTGATTCAGCATCAATAAGAGCAACCACAAATTTTGTTTTAAAATCAATAGGTTTTGGAACGCCTCCAGGTCCCATTACTGCAGCAACTCCAAAGATACTATCAAATTTGATAGAATCTGAAATGACCGTTGAGGTAAGGTCTTTGTTGTATGCTGTATTTTTTATAAAATAATGAGATGCAATTTCAAAAGGGATGTCAGCAGTTTCATTTGTGGGTAACTGATGATCTGTATTTTTTTGATGAGGTACATTGGATGATTTACTACAAGAGCAAATGAAACAAAGACTTACAAAGGCGATAACGAGTTGCTTTTTCATGAGTTTAAAGTTTTAATCCAATTTTGCTGCTTTGTAAACAAAGTAAATATTGGGAATCAAAAATAGTATAGCGACAAAGGGAACAAAATAATGCCCTAATAAATTTTCATCATTAATAGCGTTTTGAATGCCTTGATATTCAATGCAGAAAAAAAGTACAATACAAGCGATTCTCAGATACTCACATAAATTGATGGTGTTTCTATATTGACTCGCAGCATTAACAACCGTAATTTTTTTTATATAAGTAAGTTGATCGGGATGTTTGATCATCAAACCAAAAATGATTTGTAAAATACTCGCGATACCTACTAAAATAAAAATATTGTTTCTAGAACCATAACTGTCTGGATGACCGATGCTGTTGTAGTGTATTGGAATTCTTTCAGGCAATTGTGGATATAATTGTATTAAATAGATCCACATAGATGCTAATAAAATCCAACTGAGAACAGCTAAAAACTTGTTTTTAAAACTACTTTTAATTTCAATTTTAGGATTGCTAAGCATTTGTTTTTTTATGCTAAAATAAGCCATATCTAAGGATATATC